>NZ_CDRNDK010000499.1:0-4256 GCF_977012225.1 Planomonospora algeriensis
CCGGGACGGCGGTACCCGGGCCGGGGCCCGGCGGGCTCCCGCCGCGACGGCGGCCGCCGCCGCCTGCATCCCGATGCCGATCAGGCCGAACACCACCGCGTACTGGAAATCCTCGTTGTCCACCTCCCCGATCAGGCGGATGTCGAGGGGCTTGACGCTCTCGCACCTCTGCTCCCCGGGATCGGAGGCGCCCTTCGGCTTGCAGTCCCAGATGAGAGCGGACGAGCTCTCCAGCGTGACGTTGTCGGAGTCGCCGAAATCCCCCGCCCGCAGCACGGCGAGGCCGAGGAAGACGAATCCCAGCAGGATGAGGGAGACCTGGAGGAAACGGCTCAGTGGATTCATGAGCGGAGAGCGTAGGGCCCGGACCAGACGCCGGCCAACACGGGCCCGGCGGACTCTCCCGCGGCGGACGGGGGCCGGCGGGGCGTCTCCTCACCGGCCCCCGTCCGCCGGACGGCGGACGGGGGCTCACGCGGCGAAGGAGGTCACGGGGTGAGCGTGAGGGTGTTCTCGGCGGCCTGCCGTACGGCGGGCTCGGTGAAGCGCATCGGGGTGAGCCTCCCGTCGGCCCAGAGCTCGGCCTGGTCGTCGTAGTTGGCGTGGAAGGCGTGGCCGGAGGCGCCGGTCAGGTTGATCCACTCCGAGCGGTCCAGGTCGGCCAGGTCCACGACCATGCGCATCGAGGGCACCCAGTTCACCTGGTAGCCCTCGGTGGCGTCCCAGCCGGTGGCGTTCACGGTGTCCTTGCCGCCGGCCGTGCGCAGCGGTCCCCGGTTGAACAGCCACTCGACCGGCGCGATGCCGCTGGTGCCGAAGGTCTCGTGGGTCAGGTCCAGGGTGTGCAGGTCGCCCCAGGCCCACTCCGCCGGATCCCCGCCCAGCCGCTCGCGCAGCTCGGCGTCGGCGTCGGCCATCGCGGCCTTGAGCATGTCGTCGCGGCGCTCGGCCGTGCCCTTGGTGCGCACGTCGTCCCAGAAGGGGTCCTCGGGCCTGTCCAGGAGCGCGCGGACCACCTCGTACCACCGGTCGTTGCCGCCGGGCCGGGTGGGGCCGGTCAGCTCGTCCTCGAAGGTCCGGGCGAGCAGGTGCCGCCAGACGGCGTTGAAGTAGGCGGCCCCGGCCGAGTCGCGGCCCTGGCCGAAGTCCCAGCCCTTGAGCGTGTCGTTGGGGGCGCCGAGGCGGAGCAGGTGCGGGACGAGGACGGGCGCGAGGTTGTTGCGGTCGTCCATCAGCAGGGCGCGCATCGTCTCGGAGGTGACCTTGCCCTTGGCGGTCTCCTCCTCGATCCGCTCCACGATCCGCTGCGAGCGGTAGCCGTGCGACCAGTCGGAGGTCAGGAACAGCTCCTCGCTCGGGCGCACGACCGCGTTGTTGGCGGTGACGATGTAGCCCTCGGGCGGGTTGTAGACGGACGGCAGCTTCTCGAACGGGATGAAGCCGGTCCACTCGTGCTTTCCGGTCCAGCCGGGCACCGGCATGGTGCCGTCGCCCTCCGAGCGGACCGGGATCTTTCCGGGGGCCTGGTAGCCGATGTTCCCGGCGGTGTCGGCGTAGACCAGGTTCTGCGCGGGGGCCTCGAAGGAGGCCGCGCCCTTGCGGAACTGCTCGAAGTCCTCGGCGCGGTTCATCAGCAGGATGGCGTCGGCGGTCCGGCCGGGGTCGAGCGCGGTCCAGCGCAGCGCCACCTCCAGGCCCTCGGCCTTCTCGCCCAGGCGGGCCGCCGCCCCGGGCACGGCCTCGCGGGCGTCGCCGAGCACGCCGGAGACGATCGGTCCGTGCCCGGTGGTGCGGACCGTCAGCTCAACCGGCTCACCCCCGGCCACCTCGATCCGCTCGGTGCGCGTCTGGACCGGCTTCCATTCGCCCTCCACCTCGACGGTGTCGCCCTTGACGCGCTCCAGGTACAGGTCGGTGACGTCGGGGCCGAGGTTGGTGAAACCCCAGGCGATCTTGTCGTTGTGGCCGATGACGACGCCGGGCAGGCCCGCGAAGGTGTATCCGGCCACGTCGTAGGGGCAGGCCGCGCTCTTGGTGCGGCAGTGCAGCCCGGCCTGGTACCAGATCGACGGCATCCGGGGGCCGAGGTGCGGGTCGTTGGCGAGCAGCGGCTTGCCGGTGGCGGTGTGCGCCCCGCCCACCACCCAGGAGTTGGAGCCGATCCCGGCGGGGTCGCCGCCGGCGGTCCCGAAGAGGGAGGGCACGGCGTCCACCAGCGCCGCGACCTGGTCCAGCGCCTCGGCGGCGGCGGCCGCCTCGACCGGCCGGCCGCCCTTGGGCTCCTCGGCGGGCGCGGCGGTCACGATCGTCGCGTGCCGGTCGAAGGGATAGCCGGGGTGCAGCTGCGCGGCCCGCTCGGCGGGGAGCCGGGCGGCGACCAGCGCCCGGTCCAGCTCGGACTCCATGTTGGAGCGCAGGTCCCAGGCCATGGCCTTGAGCCAGGCCAGGGAGTCGGCCGGGGTCCAGGGCTCGGGCTCATAGCCGCCGTTGGTGAGCTTGAGCACGCCGTACTCGAGGCTCTTGGCGGCGAAGCCGTCGTGCTGGGCCATCCAGGCGTTCACCCCCGCCGCGTAGTCCGCCAGGGCCTGGCGGGTCTCCGGGAGCAGCAGGGGGAGCTCCGCCTCGGCGGTGCGCCGCCAGCCGAGGGTGCGGACCACCTTGTCGATCTCCAGGGTCGAGGCGCCGAACACCTCCGACAGGCGGCCCGCGGTCGTCTTGCGGCGGAAGTCCATCTCCCAGAAGCGGTCCTGGGCGTGCACGTAGCCCTGCGCCTTCAGCAGGTCGGCGGCGGTGTCGGCGTAGAGGTGCGGGATGCCGTACCCGTCGCGCTGCACGGTCACCGCGGCGGACAGGCCGGGGAGCCGGGCCTCACCGGACAGCTGCGGGAACGACCGGCGGACCGTCCAGGTCGCCGCCCCGGCGAGGACGACCGCCAGGACGACGAGCACGGACAGGACCCGGGCCGCCCAGCGGAGCGGGCGGGACAGACGGGCGAACGGAGCGATCCGCACAGAAAACGACCTTTCATCGCACAAGTGACGCGTCACCGATTGTGCGAGGTCCTCATGTGGCTTCGGTTACCTGCAGGTAGCTTTTCGGACTCGGCTCGCCCCCGCCGTCCGTCCGGCTCACGCCGTACCGTCGGCCCTCTTCCGCCCCTCCAGCGCCACCCGCCGGGCGAGGCCCAGGGGGAGGCTGCCGGAACCGGCCAGGGTGTCGTGGAAGGAGCGCAGGTCGCCGCGGCCCGCGGCCAGGTAGTCGGCGCGGATCCGGTCGATCTCCAGCGCCCCGGTCAGATAGGACGGCGCCTGCGTGGGCCACGCGCAGTAGCGGTCGACCTCGCCCTTGGCGGTGCCCGGGGTGAGCGAGGACTTCGTGGTCATGAAGAGCTCGGCCTCCTCGATGCTCATGTCGCCGCAGTGCAGCGCGGTGTCGACGATGATGCGGGCCGCCCGGAAGAGCCGGAACTCCAGGTGGGCGAGTTCCTGGGCGGGCTCGGCGAAGTAGCCCTGCTCGCGCATGGCCTTCTCCACGTACAGGGCCCAGCCCTCGCTGAAGTACGGAGTGCCGAAGAGCTTGCGGGCCCGGCGCGGGTTGCCCGCCGCCCACGACAGGTGCCAGTGGTGGCCGGGGTATGCCTCGTGCACCGCGATGGAGGGCATCTGCGCGCGGGCGTTGGTGCGCAGCCGCTGGCGGACCTGCTCGGCGGTGAAGGAGTCCGGCGTGAACGGCACGAAGAAGTACCCGGTCCGCGAGGTCGACATCGGCGGCGGCGAGAGGTAGGAGGCGACGGACAGCACGGGCCGCTGGAACTCCGGCGACGGCACCACCCGGCACTCCTCGCCCTCGGCGAAGGTGACCAGGCCTCGCTCGCGCACGAACCGGCGGGCCCGCTCGGTCTCGGCCTCGTACTCGGCGCGCATCTCCTCCAGCGTCGGCGCGTGGTCGTCCTGGAGCGCGGCGATCGCCGCGTGCCAGTCGCCGGAGCCGCCCGGCAGCCTGGCGGCGACCTCGCGCATCTCCGCGTCGAGCTCGTCGTAGGCGGCCTGACCGCGCTCACGCAGCCCGGCCGCGCCGTAGCCGAGCATCTCCCGTTCGCGCAGCAGCCTGGAGTAGAGCTCCTCCCCCATCCGCCAGTCGCCCTCCGCCGCGAACCCGCCGAGGAACTCCGCCAGCGCGTCGAAGGCCGCCGCCGCGGGCTCGGCCGCCTCGGCCAGCCGGGCGCGCAGCCGCTCGTCGCCGACCAGGCCGGGCAC
>NZ_CDRNDK010000500.1:0-4243 GCF_977012225.1 Planomonospora algeriensis
AGGCGGGGGTGGTGTTCTCGCCGCGGGAGGTGTTCCGGCATCAGAGCGTGCGGGCTTTGGCGGCGGTCGCGACCGAGGAGACGGTGGCGGAGGGCGAGCCGGAGGGCGCGGGGACCGGCCCGGTGGAGCCGACCCCGATCATGCGGTGGCTGGCCGAGCGAGGCGGGCCGATCGGCGGGTTCAGCCAGACGGTGGTGCTGCGGGTCCCGCCGGATCTGGGGCTGGAGGCGCTGGCCGCGGGGCTGCAGGCCGTACTGGACCGGCATGACGCGTTGCGGCTCGTCTGCTCGGGAGCGGAGGCGCTGCGCGGGGACGGCGGAGTGCTGGAGGTGCCGCCGCCCGGGTCGGCACTGACGGACGAGTGCGTGCGCCGGGTGGAGGTCGCGGACGACCCGGAGGAGGCGGTGGCCGAGGCGGCGGCGCGGTCGCGGGCGGAGCTGGATCCGGTGGCGGGCCGGATGGTCCGGGTGGCGTGGCTGGACGCCGGGCCGCAGGCGCCGGGCCGGTTGGTGGTGACGATCCACCATCTGTCGGTGGACGGGGTGTCGTGGCGGATCCTGCTGCCGGACCTGTTCGCGGCCTGGGAGGCGGCACGGAGGGGCGAGACTCCCGCCCTGGCTCCGGTGCCGGTCTCGTTCCGGACGTGGGCGCGGGCGCTGCAGGCGGAGGCAGCGGGCAGGACCGGCGAACTGGACGACTGGATCGACATCCTCGACGGGCCCGACCCCCGCATCGGCCACCGGCCGCTCGACCCGGACAAGGACACCGTCGCGACCGTCCGCACGCTCCGGCTCACGCTGCCGCCCGAGCGGACCGAGCCGCTGCTCACCACCGTCCCGGCGGCCTTCCACGGCCGGACCCTCGACGTGCTGCTCACCGGGCTCACCCTGGCCGTGGCGCACTGGCGCAGGAAACGCGGCGGGCGCGGCACCTCCGTCCTGCTCGACCTGGAGGGCCACGGCCGCGAGGAGATCACCGGCGTCACCGACCTGTCCCGGACCGTCGGCTGGTTCACCAGCCTGTACCCGGTCCGGCTCGACGCGGGCGCCACCGCCTGGACCGACGAGCAGACCGTCACCCGGGCGGTCAAACAGGTCAAGGAGCAGCTGCGGGCCGTCCCGGACAACGGCCTCGGCTACGGCCTGCTCCGCCACCTCGTCCCGGAGGCCGCCGCCGAACTGGACGGGCTCCCCCGGCCGCAGATCGTCTTCAACCACCTCGGCCGGGTCGCGGCAGGGGAGGGCGACTGGAGCGTGGTCCCGGCGGAGCTCGGCGGCCACGACCCGCAGATGCCGGCGGCCCACGTACTGGAGATCAACACGACCGTCCACGACCGCCCGGACGGTCCGCACCTGGAGGCCGTCTGGTCCTGGCCGGACGGGGTGCTCACCGAGGCCGAGGCCGAAGAGCTGGCCGAGACCTGGTTCGACGCGCTCGGCGGACTGGCCGCGCACGGCTCCGGCGGACACACGCCGAGCGACCTCCTGGTCGAACTCGACCAGGACGAGATCGACCGCATCCGGGCCGCCTGGGAGGGCCGATGACGCAGGTCCAGGACATCCTTCCGCTCTCGCCGCTGCAGCGGGGCCTGTTCTTCCACGCCCTGCACGACGAGCACGACGTCTACACCGCCCAGGTGACGCTCGACTTGGAGGGTCCCCTCGACGCGGAGAGGCTGCGGCGGGCCGCCGAACGACTCCTGGACCGCCATCCCAACCTGCGTGCGGGCTTCTGGCACGAGGACCTGGACCGGCCCGTCCAGGTCGTCCCCGGACACGTCGACCTCCCCTGGCGCGAGGTCGAGGGCGCGGACCCCGAGCGGGTGGCCGCCGAGGAGCGGGAGCGCCCCTTCGACCTGACCCGGCCGCCGCTGCTCCGCCTCACCCTGGTCAGGCTCGCGCCGGAGAGGCACCGGCTGATCCTGACCAACCACCACATCCTGCTCGACGGCTGGTCCACCCCGCTCCTGGTCACCGAGCTGCTCGCCCTCTACCTGGGCGTGGAGGCGGCGCCCGCGCCGCCGTACAAGAACTATCTGGCGTGGCTGGCCCGGCAGGACCGGGACGCGGCGCGCCGGGCGTGGGAGCGGGCCCTCGACGGCGTGGACGGGCCGACCCTGGTCGCCCCCGCCGCCGCAAGAGCCTCCGCCCTCCCGCCGGAGCGGGTCCATCTCGAACTGGACGCCGCGCTGACCAGGACCCTCACCCGGACGGCCCGCCGCAACGGCGTAACGATCAATACCGTGCTCCAGGCGAGCTGGGGCATCGTGCTCGCCCAGCTCACCGGCCGCGACGACGTCGTCTTCGGCGCCGTCGTCTCGGGCCGTCCGGCCGAGCTGCCCGGCGTCGAGCGCATGGTCGGACTGTTCGTCAACACCGTCCCGGTCCGGGTGCGGCTCGACCCGGACGAACCCTTCGGCGAGTTACTGGCCCGCCTCCAGGACGAGCAGGCCGAGCTGCTGCCCCACCACCACCTCGGCCTGACCGAGATCCACCGCGGCACCCTGTTCGACACCGTCACCGTGCTGGAGAACTACCCGTTCGACCCGGACGCGGCCGGTGCCTCCCTCGGTGAGCTGCGGCTGACCGGGTTCGGCTCGACCGACGCCCACCACTACCCGCTCGCGCTCGCCGCCGTCCCCGGTGAGCGGCTCACGCTCCGCCTGGACCACCGGCCCGACCTGTTCACCGCCGCGGAGGCGGAACGCCTGCTCGGCCGGGTGCGGCACCTGCTCGCCACGGTGGCCTCGGCGGCGGACACCCCCGTCGGGAACCTCGATCTGCTCCAGGAGGGCGAGCGGCGGCGGATCGTCGAGGAGTGGAACGCCACCGGCGACCCGGTGCCGCGCCGTACACTGCCGGAGCTCTTCGAGGCGGCGGCGGCACGGGACCCCGGCGCGACCGCGCTGGTGGACGGCGCGGCGACCATCACCTACGGCGAGCTCGACGCCCGCGCCAACCGGCTCGCCCGGCTGCTGCGGCGACGCGGCGCCGGACCCGAGCAGGTGATCGCGCTGCTGCTGCCGCGCTCGGCCGGACTGGTCGTCGCGGTGCTGGCCGTGGCCAAGGCGGGCGCCGCCTACCTGCCGGTGGACCCCGGTTACCCCGCCGAGCGGATCACCATGATGCTCGATGACGCCTGCCCGGTCCTGGTGGTCGGCGAAGAGCTGCTCGCCGCCGCGGACGCGTCCGGGATCCCGTCGGAGAACCTCGGAGACGACGAGGTACGGCGCGACCTCCGGCACCCCGCCTACGTGATCTACACCTCGGGCTCCACCGGCCGCCCCAAGGGCGTGGTCGTCACCCACGAGGGCATCGCCGCGTTCGCCGAGTCGCAGCGGGACCGGCTCCGGGTCGGTCCGGACGGCCGGGTGCTCCAGTTCGCCTCGCCGAGCTTCGACGCCTCGGTCATGGAGATGCTCATGGCCTTCGCCGCCGGGGCCGCCCTCGTCATCCCGCCCGAGGGCGTGTACGGCGGTGCGGAGCTGGCCGCGGTGATCCGGGAGCGGCGCGTCACCCATGCGCTGATCCCCCCGGCGACGCTGGCGAGCGTGCCCGCCACCCCGCTGGAAGGCTTCGGCACCCTGGTCGTCGGCGGCGACGCCTGCGGCGTGGACCTGGTGGAGCGCTGGGCCCCCGGCCGGCTGATGGTCAACGCCTACGGCCCCACCGAGGCCACGATCGCCGCCACGATGAGCGGCCCCCTCCGCCCCGGTGAGGTCCCGCCCATCGGATCTCCCGTCCGGGACGCCCGCGTCTACGTGCTGGACGGCCGGCTCCGGCCGGTCCCGGTGGGGGTGCCCGGGGAGCTGTACCTCGCCGGACCGGGCCTCGCCCGTGGCTACCTGGGCCGGTCGGCGTTGACGGCGGAGCGGTTCGTGGCGTGTCCGTTCGGGTCGTCCGGTTCGCCGGGGGAGCGGATGTATCGGACGGGGGATGTGGTGCGGTGGCGTTCCGGTGGGGTGCTGGAGTTTCTGGGGCGGGCGGATGCGCAGGTGAAGGTGCGGGGGTTTCGGATCGAGCCGGGTGAGGTGGAGGCGGTGATCGCCCGGTGTCCGGGGGTGTCGGGGGTGGCGGTGGTGGTGCGGGAGGACCGGCCGGGGGATCGGCGGTTGGTGGCGTACGTGGTGCCGGAGGTGCCGGAGGTTTCGGGGGAGGAGATCGATCCGGCCCGGGTGCGGGGGTTCGCGGCGGGGGTGTTGCCGGAGTTCATGGTGCCGTCGGCGGTGGTGGTTTTGGGGGTG
>NZ_CDRNDK010000501.1:0-4215 GCF_977012225.1 Planomonospora algeriensis
GCTGAGACGGCCGCCAGGACCACCGGCCCGCCTCCGTGCGCACCAAGAAAAACCACCGCACGAACGGGACCCGGCCGAACCACCGCACAGCCGAACCACCGCACAGCCGAACCACCGCACGGCTGGGACCCGGGAAAAGGTCAGGCGGCGGTGGCCATCTTGCGGAGGCGGGCCAGCGCGTCGCGCTCGATGCGGCGGGCGCGGTCGCGGCCGATGCCGTAGCGTTCGCCGACCTCGGTGAGCGTGTGCTCGCGCCCGTCGATCAGGCCGTAGCGCCAGCGGAGCATCTCGCGCGTCTGCCCCTCCAGCCCGGTCAGCCACTGCTCCAGGCGCTCGCGCTCCAGGATGTCCATGGCCTGCTGCTCGGGGTCGGCCCACGTCTCGTCGGCGATCATGTCGCCGAGCTCCGTCTCGTCCTCGTCGCCCACCCCGAGCTGGAGCGAGACCGGGTCGGAGGCCCAGCGGCGCAGCTCGCGGACCCGCTCGATCGGCAGCTCCAGCACAGCCGCCAGGTCGGCGTCCGTCGGCTCGGCGTCGAACTCGGCCAGCATGTCGCGGCGGACCCGCATCAGCCGGGTCATCTGCTCCCCGGCGTGGGTGGGCAGCCGGACCGGGCGGGCCTGCTCGTGGATCGCCCGGCCCACGGACTGGCGGATCCACCAGGTGGCGTAGGTCGAGAACTTGTAGCCGCGCCGGTAGTCGAATTTCTCCACCGCGCGGACCAGGCCGAGGTTCCCCTCCTGGACCAGATCGATCAACGGCATTCCGCGCCCGGAGTATTTGCGCGCGACCGCCACCACAAGACGTAGATTGGCCTGGATGAATTCGTCCTTGGCCCGCTGTCCCGAAACGGCCAGCCGTTCGAGCTCCTCGTCGGCGGCGTCACCGATCCTCGGCTCCGTCGACCCGCCGTCCAGCAACTGCTCCGCGAAGAGGCCGGCCTCGATCCGCTTCGCGAGCTCGACCTCCTCCTCCGCGGTCAGCAGCGGGACCCGCCCGATCTCCGCCAGGTAGGTCCCGAGCAGGTCCCGATCCGAGACGTGCTGGTCCTGCGTCCGATTCCCCGTCGGCCTTGCCATTCGATGGCACCTCGCTCCGCCTGCTTATGGCGTGCCCGCCCGCTCGCTCATACGCCCCGCGCGCACGGACACGTCGCTTGCCTAATCAACGCATGGGTCAGGGCAAAGATTCCCTAAAGAACTACGTCCGGAGAACGGTTTCACTTTCCTCCTCAAGGAGGATGCCTCCGGCCGCCATGACACAAGCGGTGCGGGTTACCCGGGATCGCGCCCGTCAAACGATCCGGCGCCCCTCCTTCCACACCTGCAGCACCAGAGGTACCCCCGGGCGGTAGGCGAGGTGGACGTAGGAGGGCGCGTCCAGGACCACCAGGTCCGCGCGGGCCCCCACGGTGAGCGCGCCGACGTCGGTCCGGCGCAGCGCCGCCGCCCCGCCGGCCGTCGCGGCCCGGACCGCCTCCAGCGGCGTCAGCCCCATCTCCCGTACGGCCAGCGCCACGCAGAACGGCATGGAGGAGGTGAAGGAGGAGCCCGGGTTGCAGTCGGTGGCCAGCGCCACGGTGGCCCCGGCCTTCAGCAGGCGGCGCGCGTCCGGGTACGGCGAGCGGGTGGAGAACTCCGCTCCCGGCAGCAGGGTGGCCACCACCCCGGCGGAGGCGAGCGCCTCGACGTCGGCGTCGGTCAGGTGGGTGCAGTGGTCGGCGGAGGCGGCGCCCAGCTCGGCCGCGAGCAGCGCGCCCGGCCCCTCCCCCAGCTGGTTGGCGTGCACGCGCGGCAGCAGCCCGGCCTTGACCCCGGCGGTGAGGATCTCCCTGCTCTGGTCGGCGTCGAACGCGCCGCGCTCGCAGAAGACGTCCACCCAGCGCGCGTACGGCGCGCAGGCCGTGAGCATCTCCCCCGTCACCGTGCGCACGTAGTCGTCGGCGGAGGCGGCGTCCGGGGGCACGACGTGCGCGCCCAGGTACGTCGTCTCCTCGGTGAAGCCCTGCGCGATCTCCAGGCAGCGCCGCTCGTCCTCGACGGTGAGCCCGTAGCCGCTCTTGATCTCGACGGTGGTCGTGCCCTGGGCGAGCATCTCCGCCACCAGCGCGGCGGTCCCGGCCGCGAGCTCGGGCACGGTGGCCGCGCGGGTGGCCTCGACCGTGGTGCGGATGCCCCCGGCGGTGTAGCGCTCCCCCGACATGCGGGCGGTGAACTCGGCGGTGCGGTCGCCCGCGAAGACCAGGTGGGCGTGGCTGTCGACGAACCCGGGGAGCACGCAGCGGCCGTCGACGTCCACGCGCTCGTCCGCGCCCGGGTCGTCTCCCGCGCGGCCCGTCCACACCACGCGGCCGTCCTCGACGACCAGCGCGGCGCCGGCGATCTCCTCCCGCCCGGGGTCGCCGGTGTACAGCAGGCCGATCCGGTCGAAGACCGTGCTCGTCACACGCCCACCCCTCGCGTCTCGCCGATCGCGGTCTCCAGCAGCGTGCCCACGTCCCCCAGGACGTGCCGCCCCTCGGCGACGACCTGGCGGCCTCCGGAGACCACCGAGTGCACGTCCGCGGCCGTGGCGGCGAAGACCACGGCCTCGGCCGCGCCCAGCCCTCCGGCGGACGCGCCGCTGCCGGCCGTACGGACCGAGTCGAGCCGGACGGAGACCAGATCGGCCCAGGCCCCCGGGCAGAGCGTGCCGGCGTCGGGGAAGCCCAGCGAGGCGTGCCCGGCGGCGGTGGCTGCCGTCAGCAGCTCGGCGGCCCGCCAGTGGCCGCGCCGTTCGGTGGCCAGCCGCTCGTCCAGCTCGACCGCGCGGGCCTCCTCGAACAGGTCGACGACCGCGTGGCTGTCGGAGCCGAGCGTGATCGGCGAACCCGCCTCGAACATCGCCCGCGCCGGGCCGATGCCGTCGGCCAGGTCCCGCTCGGTCGTCGGGCACATGCACACGTACGTGGTGGACTGCCCCAGCAGCGAGACGTCCGCCTCGGAGACGTGCGTGGCGTGCACGGCGGTGGTGCGCGGGCCGAGCACGCCGTGCTCGTGCAGCACCTGGACGGGCGTGGCGGAGTACATCTCGACGCAGGCGGTGTTCTCGGCCCGCTGCTCGGAGACGTGGACGTGCAGCGGGACCCCGTGGTGGTGGGAGAAGGCCGCGACCGTGCGCATGTGCTCGGGCGGGACGGCGCGGACCGAGTGCACGGCCGCGCCGACCTCCACGTCCGGCGCGCCGTCGTAGGCGGCGCACAGGGCCTCGGCGCGCGCCGCCCACCGCTCGGCGTCGCCGTCGGTGAACCGGTGCTGGACGCCGTCCAGCGCGACGCCCATCCCGCCGCTCAGGTAGCAGGCGTCCAGCAGGGCGATCCGCAGCCCCGCCTCGCGCGCCGCCGCCACGAGCGCGTGGCCCATCGCGTTGGGGTCGTCGTACGGCGTGCCGTCCGGCCCGTGGTGCAGGTAGTGGAACTCCCCGACGCAGGTGATCCCGGCCAGCGCCATCTCGGCGAACACCGCCCTGGCCAGCCGGAGGTAGGAGTCGGGGTCCAGGGCGCGGGCCACGCCGTACATCTGCTCGCGCCAGGTCCAGAAGCTGCCCCTCTCCGTCTGGGTCACCCCGCGCAGGGCCCGGTGGAAGGCGTGGGAGTGGGCGTTGGCGAGGCCGGGGAGGGTCAGGCCGCGCAGGCGGACCGCCCCGGCCGGCGGTTCGGCCACGCCGGGCGTGACCGCCGTGATCCGGGAGCCGCCGACCGTGACGACGACGCCCGCGGCGACCTCGCCCGGCGGCAGCCAGGCCAGCTCGCACCAGTAGGTCAGCTCCGACACAGCTCCTCCAAGGTGGCGGCGAGGGCGGCGACGCCCAGGTGGCAGTCGGACGTCTCCGCGTGTTCTTCCGGAGAGTGTGAGATGCCCGTTGGATTGCGGACGAACACCATCGCGCTGGGAACCCCGGCGGCGGCGAGGATCCCGGCGTCGTGCCCGGCTCCGGTGGGCAGCACCGGCACGGGCCCTGCCCCGGTGGTCCCGGCGGCCGACGCCAGGCGGTCCCGCAGGGCGGCGTCGAAGTCGACGGCCGGGGTCCACGACTCCTCGCCCACCTCGGCCCCGGACGACTCCGCCAGCTCGGCGACCAGCGCGCGGACCGCGCCGGCGTCCCCGCCCCTGGCGTCCAGCCAGGCGCTGACCAGGCCGGGGATGGCGTTGGCGCTGCCGGGCGAGACGCGCGCTC
>NZ_CDRNDK010000502.1:0-4213 GCF_977012225.1 Planomonospora algeriensis
CGGCGGCCTCGACGACCCGCCCGGCCGACAGGTAGGTGCTCGGCGGGCGCGGCGCCGGGCAGGCGCACGGCCTGGTCGGCCTCGGCGGTGTGCGGCGCGCCGGAGTCGGCGTCGGAGAAGACCGCGACGGTCTCGATGCCGAGGTCGCGGCAGGTGCGGAAGACGCGGCGGGCGATCTCGCCCCGGTTCGCGACGAGCAGGCGGCGGATCACGGTGCGACCCCCCGCGAGGCCGGGGACGCGGAGGACGCTGAGGACGCCGAGGGCACTGCGCGGGCCGGGGGCGGTGAGGACGATGGGATCACGGTCACATCCGGAAGACGCCGAAGCCCGCGGGCTCCGGGACGGGGGCGTTGCCGACGGCCGACAGGCACAGGCCCAGGACGGTGCGGGTGTCGCGGGGGTCGATGACCCCGTCGTCGTAGAGCCGCCCGGACAGGAAGAACGGCAGCGACTCCGCCTCGATCTGCGCCTCGACCATCGCGCGCATCGCCGCGTCCGCCTCCTCGTCGTACGGCCTGCCCCGGGCCTCGGCGGCGGCCCGGCCGACGATGGACAGCACCCCCGCGAGCTGCGCCGGGCCCATGACGGCCGACTTGGCGCTCGGCCAGGTGAACAGGAACCGGGGGTCGTAGGCCCGCCCGCACATGCCGTAGTTGCCCGCGCCGTAGGAGGCGCCCATGACGACCGTGAGGTGCGGGACGGTCGAGTTGGAGACCGCGTTGATCATCATGGCGCCGTGCTTGACGATGCCGCCCTGCTCGTACTCCCGGCCGACCATGTAGCCGGTCGTGTTCTGCAGGAAGATCAGCGGCGTGCGGGTCCGGTTCGCCAGCTGGATGAACTGGGCCGCCTTCTGGGCCTCCTGGCTGAACAGCACGCCGCGCGCGTTGGCCAGGATCCCCACCGGGTGGCCGTGCAGCCGCGCCCACCCCGTCACCAGGCTCGCGCCGTACAGGGGTTTGAACTCGTCGAACTCGCTGCCGTCCGTGATCCGCACGATCACCTCGCGCGGGTCGAAGGGGATCCGCAGGTCCTCCGGCACGATGCCCAGCAGCTCGTCGGGGGCGTGCAGCGGGTCCCGCACGGGTCCCGGCGCGCGGCCGTGCTTGACCCAGCCGAGCCCGCGCACGATCCGGCGCCCGATCCGCAGGGCGTCGTGCTCGTCGGCGGCCAGGTGGTCGGCGAGGCCGGAGACGCGGGCGTGCATCTCGGCGCCGCCCAGCGACTCGTCGTCGGACTCCTCGCCGGTGGCCATCTTCACCAGCGGCGGACCGCCGAGGAAGACCTTGGCGCGCTTCCTGACCATGACCACGTGGTCGCTCATCCCGGGCACGTAGGCGCCCCCGGCGGTGGAGTTGCCGAACACCAGGGCGATCGTCGGGATCCCCGCGGCGCTCAGCCGGGTCAGGTCGCGGAAGATCCGCCCGCCCGGGATGAAGATCTCCTTCTGCGTCGGCAGGTCCGCCCCGCCCGACTCGACCAGGTTGACCAGCGGCAGCCGGTTCTCCCGCGCGATGTCGGCGGCGCGGAGCGTCTTGCGCAGGGTCCACGGGTTGGACGCGCCGCCCCGCACGGTCGGGTCGTTGGCGACGAGCACGCACTCGACGCCCTCGACCACCCCGATGCCGGTGACCACGCTCGCGCCGACCGGGAAGTCGCTGCCCCAACCGGCCAGCGGTGAGAGCTCCAGGAACGCGGAGTCGGGGTCGACCAGCAGCTCGATCCGCTCCCGGGCGAGCAGCTTGCCGCGCGCCCGGTGCCGTTCGACGTACTTGGCGCCGCCGCCCGCGACGGCCTTGGCGTGCTCGGCCTCCAGCTCGGCGAGCCTGGCGAGCATCGCCTCGCGCCGGGCCGGGTACTCGTCCGAGGAGGTGCGCAACCCGCTCACCTACCGCCTCCCTCGCAGGCTTCCGCCGATCCGGATGCCCCGCAGTGTGCCACACCGCGGGTCTCAGGCCGCAGTGGCGTGTCACACGCGAAGAACTCCTCCGGCGGCGGACCGCGCATCCGCGCGGTGGGTCAGCCGGCGTCGTACTCGACGGCGACGTCGAGGACCCAGGTGACGCCGAAGCGGTCCTTGAGCATGCCGTACAGCGGGGTCCAGCCGGCCGGGCCGAGGTCCTCGATGACGGTGGCGCCGTCGGACAGGCCCTTCCAGTAGGCGGTGATCTCGTCGGTGTCCCGGCCGCGGACGGAGACGAAGAACGCCCGGTCGCCGGCGTCGTAGGTCTGCTGCTCGCGCACGTCGTAGGCCATGACGTGGAAGCCGTTGTCGGCCCGGACCTCGCCCCACGAGATCCGGTCGGCGTCGGCCGGGTGCCGCACGGTCCGGGCGTCGGCGTTGGTGAACGCGACGAGGCGGCCGCCGAAGACGGACTGGTAGAACTCCAGCGCCGCGCGGGCGCTGTCCTGGAAGTTCAGGTGAACAGTGGTGGTGATGCCCATGATGACTCCGTCGGATCAGGTTTTCCGGTTGCGGGACCGAAACTCGCAGAGGTAGGTGCCAGGGTGTGTCACCTACCTCGGGCAGAATCACATTCATGCCGAAAACCTCCGCCCGGCTGCGCAACCGCGTCGACGCCCTGCAGGTCACCGCCGTCGAACGGCCCGCCGGCCATCCGGCGCGTCCGTCGGCGGCGACGTGCTGCTCGCGATCAGCGCCGCGGTCCGCGCCCACGAGACGCTGCGGTTCGACTACGGCGCCGCGGCCGCGGACGCGCCCCCGCGGCGTGCCGAGCCGCACCACGTCGTCACCCGGGACGGACGCTGGTACCTCGTCGCCTGGGATCTCGACCGCCGGGACTGGCGCACCTTCCGCGCCGACCGGATCACGCTGCGCACCCCCAACGGCCCCCGCTTCACGCCCAGGGCGCTGCCCGGAGGCGACGTGGCCGCCTTCGTCGCCGGCAGGTTCCGCGGCTCCGCCGACGCCTCCGGCGGCTGGCCCTGCCGGGGCACGGTCGTCCTCGGCCTGCCCGCCGCCGCCGTCGCTCTGCACACCCCCGACGGCATCGTCGAGGAGATCGGCCCCGACCGCTGCAGGCTCACCCTCGGGTCCTGGTCCTGGCCCGGCCTCGCCGCCGCCTTCGCCCGCTACGACGCCGACATCGAAGTCGTCGGGCCCGGCGAACTGACCCGGGCCTTCGCCCGCCTGGCCCGCCGGTTCGCCGCGGCCGCGGCCGGACCCACCGCATAGCCCGCCCGGCAGGCCGGACGAGCCACTCCGGACGAGTCACCCGGGAGGCCGGACGAGCCACTCCGGCCGCGCCGGCGGGAACGCGACCGGCCGCTCCCGGCAGGTCAGCCGCAGTGGCTCCAGCCGCTCTTCCAGGACAGCGGGCCGTGCGAGCCGCCCCAGATGACGCACTTCTTGGCGGCGGTGAGCCGTACCGGGCCCGCGTAGGCGGTGAAGCTGCCGGGGTTGCTCCTCGACGAGCCGCCCCGCACCTGGAGGACCGCGTTCATCTTGACCTTGCCCGGGTGGACGTACCGGGACAGGGTGACGACGCAGTTCTGCTTGCGGGCGGCGTTGTAGAGCAGGTGGATCGTCGCGCGGCGGCCGAGCGCGTGGGAGTTGATCTGCTTGAAGCCCGACCCGCACACCTGGGCCGCCGTGTAGGGGTTCGGCTTCGGCGCCGGCTTGGAGGTCGGCTTGGGCGTCGACTTCGCGGTGGCCGTCGGCTTGGAGGTGGGCCTGGAGGAGGACCAGGTGGCGGAATTCGTCGGCGAGGGGACGGTCCCGAAGGTGCCGCCGATCTCACTCGGCTGGTCGCCCGGCTGCAGCGTCTCGTCCTCCGGCCGGGGGGTGGCCTTCCTCGTCGGGCGCGGCGTCGGCTTCGCCGCCCGTCCGCCGCCGTCGTCCGTACGGGACCGGGAGTCGCCCGCCGCGGGTTCCCCGGAGTCCTTCGGGCCGCTCGTGGGCTCCGGCGCGGGGCTCCTCCTCTTCGGCGCGGGTCCGGGGGACTCCGAGGCCGCGGGCGGCTCGTCGGGGATGAGCTCGGGAACGGGTTCACCGACCGGTTCGCCCACGGGCTCCCCGGCGGGCTCCTGCAACTCCGCGGAGGAGGCCGCCGCACCGGCGGCCCGGGTGGCGGCGGCCTTCTCCTCGTTCTGCAGGACGACCACGGTCCCGGCGGCCACGCCGAGGGCGGCCACGGCCGCCACTCCGGCCAGCAGCAGGCCCATCGGACGCCGCGGCCGGGACGGTCGCC
>NZ_CDRNDK010000503.1:0-4212 GCF_977012225.1 Planomonospora algeriensis
GCCGGTGACCGCGTGTCCCGGCCGGTGGCCGCGGGTCCGGGTCCCGGCTCAGGCCGGGGCGCCGGTGCGGGCGCGGCGGCGGGCCTCCGGGACGATCAGCGGGGTGCCGCTCTGCGGATCGGTGATGATCTCGCAGCGCAGGTCGTAGACGTCGCGGACCAGTTCGGCGGTGACGATCTCCGCGGGGTCGCCCTCGGCCACGATCCGGCCCTCGCGCATCACGATCAGGTGGGTGGCGTAGCGGCAGGCCTGGTTGAGGTCGTGCAGCACCGCGACCAGGGTGCGGCCCTGCTCGTGCAGATCGGCGCAGAGGTCGAGGACCTCGATCTGGTGGGCGATGTCGAGGAAGGTCGTCGGCTCGTCCAGCAGCAGGATCGACGTCTCCTGGGCCAGCGCCATGGCCAGCCAGACGCGCTGGCGCTGGCCGCCGGAGAGCTCGTCCACGCACCGGTCGGCCAGGTCGGCCACGCCGGTCGCCTCCATGGCCGAGCCCACCGCGGCCTCGTCCTGCTTCGACCACTGCCGCATCAGCCGCTGGTGCGGGTAGCGGCCCCGGCCGACCAGGTCGGCGACGGTGATGCCGTCGGGCACGACCGAGCTCTGCGGCAGCAGGCCGAGCCGGCGGGCGACCTCCTTGGACGGCAGCGAGGTGATCAGGGAGCCGTCGAGGCGGACCGTCCCGGCGCGGGGCTTGAGCATGCGGGCCAGCGCCCGCAGCGTCGTGGACTTGCCGCACGCGTTCGGCCCGATGATCACGGTGAAGGAGCCGTCCGGGATCGTCACGTCCAGGCCGGCGGCGACCACGCGGCTGTCGTAGGAGAGCGTCAGTCCGGTGCCCTGCAGTCTCAACGTCGTTCCTTCCGGAGCATGTACACCAGGTACGTGCCGCCGATCGCGGCGGTCATGATCCCCACGGGCAGCTGGACCGGGGCCAGCAGGCGCTGCGCGGCGAGGTCGGCGGTCACCAGCAGGACCGCGCCCATCAGCGCGGAGGAGAGCAGGGTGACGCCGGGGGAGCGGGTGAGCCGCCGGGCGAGCTGCGGGGCGGCCATCGCGACGAAGACCACCGGGCCGGTGGCGGCGGTGGCGACCCCGCACAGCAGCACGCCCACGGTGACCGCGGCCGCGCGCACGGCTCGACCCGGATGCCGACGGCCTTGGCCGAGTCGTCGCCCATCTCCATCATCCGCAGCGGGCGGGAGACCAGGGCGCAGACCGGGAGCAGCAGCGCCAGCGCGCAGGCGACCGGGACGGCGTGCTCCCAGCCGCGCCCGCCCAGGCTGCCGGTGAGCCAGGCCCCCGCGGTGGCGGCGTCGTTGATGTTGGCCCGGGTCAGCAGGTACCAGTCGGCGGAGGTGAGCAGCGCGCTGACCCCGATGCCGACCAGGATCAGCCGGTGGGCCTGCACGCCGTTGCGGAAGGAGAGCGCGTAGACCAGTAGCGCGCAGGCCACGCAGCCGAGCAGCGAGCCGCCCGCGATCTGCCAGGCCGAGCCGCCCAGGACGACCGCGACGATGCCGCCGGTCGCCGCGCCCGCGGTGAAGCCGATGAAGTCGGGGCTGCCGAGCGGGTTGCGGGTGATGCTCTGGAAGATCGCCCCGCTCAGCCCGAACGCCGCGCCGACCAGCAGGCCGGTCACGACCCGGGGCGCGCGCAGCTTCCAGACGATGAGCTCGGCGGCCGGGGTGCCCTGGCCGAAGAGCGAGCCCACGATGTCGGGGATGGGCACGGTGAACTCGCCGGTCGACAGGGCGACCAGGCCGACGGCGGCGCCCGCGGCGACGAGCAGGAGGCAGATGGCGAGGCCGCGCGGCGACAGGCGCAGCGACCAGGAGGCGAGGCGCAGGACGGTCATGGCGCGACGGGCTCCGAGAGGGGGTGAGGTGGTCGTCATAGGGCGGCGAGCCTCCGGCGCCGGGCGAGCAGGATGAAGACCGGCGCCCCGACGACGGCCCACATGAGGCCGACCTGGATCTCGGCCGGGGACACGACGATCCGGCCGAGGACGTCGGCGCCGAGCAGGATCACCGGGGTGAACACGGCGGTGTACGGCAGCAGCCAGCGCTGGTCGGAGCCGGTGAGCAGGCGCACGCCGTGCGGCACGACCAGCCCGACGAACCAGAGCGGCCCGGCCGCCGCGGTCGCCGACCCGCAGAGCAGGGTGACGGCGAGGGCGGTCAGCGCGCGGGTGCGGCCGATGCCCAGGCCCAGGGCGCGTCCGGCCTCGTCGCCGAGCGCCAGGGCGTTGAGCGGTCCCGCCAGCGCCAGGCCCAGGACCAGCCCGGCGACCAGGAACGGCGCGAGCCGCACGGCGTCGTCGGGGGTCGGCCCGGCCAGGGAGCCGGTCAGCCAGAACCGCATCCGGTCGAAGGTGGCGCTGTCGATCCGCAGGATCGCCGAGGACGCGGCGCCGAAGACCATGCCCAGGGCCACGCCCGCCAGTGCCAGCCGTACCGGGGTGGAGCCGGCGCGGCCCGCCGAGCCCAGCGCGTAGACCAGCACGGCGGCCGCGGCCGCCCCGGCGAAGGCGAACCAGACGTAGAGGGCGGGGTCGGAGATCCCCAGCAGGCCGAGGGCGGCGGCGACACCGAGGGCGGCGCCGCTGTTGACGCCGAGCAGGCCGGGATCGGCCAGCGGGTTGCGGGTCAGGCCCTGCATGAGCGCCCCGGCCAGGCCGAGGGCCGCGCCGACGCCGAGGCCGAGGAAGGTGCGCGGCACGCGCAGCTCCCGGATCACGGTGTGGTCGGCCGAGCCGTCCGGGGCGGTCAGCGCGTCGACGACCGTGGAGAGCGGGACGGAGCGGGAGCCCACCGCGATGCTGACCGCCGTCAGCAGCACCAGCACCCCGACTCCGGCCAGCAGCCCCGCGGTCAGCAGGGCGGAGCGCCGCGCCTGCCTGGCCCGTGCGTCGCCCGAGGCGACCGTGACCACATCGGCCGTGCTCACCCGGCCCCCTTTCGCGTCCTTGCTTAGGCAAGGCTAATCTAATCCGGAAGTAATAAGGCGAGCCTATCCTTTGGAGAGGGAAAAATGTCCCTGCCTGTCCTGTCCCGGCGAGGCGTCCTGGCCGTCGGCCTCGGTGCAGCCCTGTTCGCCCTCGCCGCCTGCGGAGGCCAGGCGGAGACCACCTCTCCCGCCGCGGGCGCCGCGTCCCCCGCCGCGGCGGAGGCCGGTCCGTGGACCTTCACCGACGACCGCGGCAAGAAGATCGACCTGCCCAAGCGCCCGGCCCGGTCGTCGCCCAGGTCGGCGCCGCCGCCGCGCTCTGGGACTTCGGCGTCCGGCCCATCGCGGTCTTCGGCCCGCACAAGCTGAAGGACGGCAGCAAGGACCCCCAGGTCGGCCCCGTCGACATCACCAAGGTCGAGTCGCTCGGCAACGTCTGGGACGAGTTCAACGTCGAGAAGTACATCTCGCTCCAGCCCGAACTGCTCGTCAGCGGCATGTACACCTCCGACAAGGACACGCTCTGGTACGTCCCGGAGAAGTCCGCCGCCACCATCGAGCAGGTCGCCCCCACGCTCGGCGTGCGGCTGGTCGGCAAGACCCTGCCCGAGGTGATCGGCCGGTACGGCGAGGTGGCCGCCGCGCTCGGCGCCGACCTGAACGCCCCCGACGTGACGGCGGCCAAGGCCAGGTTCGAGGCGGCGGGCAAGGCGCTGGCCACGCCCGAGGCGAAGAAGCTGAAGATCATGGTCATGGCGGGCGGCCCCGACTCGCTGTGGATCGCCAACCCGCAGGACCACGTGGACGTGCGCCACTTCAAGGAGCTGGGCCTGGACGTCGTCGTGCCGGAGAAGACCGACGAGGCGGGCTTCTGGCAGACGCTGAGCTGGGAGAACGCCGACACCTACGAGGCGGACGTGATCCTCGTCGACGCCCGCACCCAGTCGATGAAGGTCGAGGAGATGATGAAGAAGCCGACCTTCGCGAAGCTCCCCGCGGTCAAGGCCGGCCAGGTCTACCCCTGGCACGCCGAGGAGCGCTACAGCTACCAGGGCTACGCGTCGGTGCTGGAGGAGCTCGCCGCGAACCTCGCCAAGGCGAAGCAGCTCTGACACCGGGAACCCCGCCAAGACGGAGCGGTTCTGACACCGGCCGGGGCGGAGCGGCCCCGGTCACCCGACCGGGCGCGGAAGACCCGACCGGCGGCGCCGGACCCGCGCGGTCGGGGCTCTCAGCGTAGGCGCCCGGAGCCTCGACGATGTCGGA
>NZ_CDRNDK010000504.1:0-4210 GCF_977012225.1 Planomonospora algeriensis
GCCCGCGCGTCCTCCGCCGGCCCGTCCCGGTCTCCCCGGCCGCCCGCGCCGCCCGGTCCGCCCGCCGTTCCCGCGCGGAACGCCTCGGTCTCTCGTCGGAGTCCTTCATGACCTCGCCTCCAGCGCCGTAGTCCCCGGCCTGCCGACTCTGCCGCCCTCCGACAGATCGTGCACGTTGTCGTCGGGCTTGTCATGGGTGGGATTGGTGTCGAGCCGTCGCAGCAGCTCACCGGAGACGAGGTCCACCCCGATCCGGCCCGCCCGGCCGTCTAGGTCGCGGAAGACGCACTCACCGTTGCCCAGGGAGCGCAGCACCGCCTTGTGCTCCTCGGAGGGGTCCACCCCGAGCAGCGCCATCACGTTCTCCACCTCGATCCGCTCGGTGGAGCGGAAGGCGAAGACGGACGACAGGCAGTTCGTCACCTGCTCGTTCAGCAGGTCGCCGGCGTTCTGCGAGACCAGCACGAGCGCGGTGTTGCGTGAGCGGCCCATCCGGCTCACCTCGGGCACCAGCTTGGCGCCCTCCGGCGTGGAGGTGATCGCCCAGGCCTCGTCCAGGAAGATCGCCTTGGGCGTCCGCCGGTCGAGGCCGTTCATCAGCCCCCGGGCGAACTGCGCGACGAGGTAGAGCAGGGCCACCGACAGGCGCTGCTCGTAGGAGTAGTCGTCGCGGCCGGTGGCGGCGTCCGGCAGGGTCAGCCCGCCCAGGGTGAAGACCGTGGTCCAGCCCTCGGTGTCGATCTGGTCGCCACCGGAGGGGTCGAAGCAGAGCCGGGCCAGGTGCATCTCCGACATCGAGCGGAGCACCGCGCCCAGGTTCTTCGACGCGGCGTCCCCGGCCTGCTCCAGGAAGTCGACGACCTTGCCGAGCGAGGGGTCCGGCCCGTTGGAGACCGCCGCGACCGCCTGGATCATCGCCGACTCGCGCTCCTCCGACATACGCGGGAGCAGCAGCCGCAGGGTCTCGGTGGCCATCGTCTTCTTGGCCGCGAGGTCGTCGCCGAACGAGAACGGGTCGAGCAGTCCGGGCGCGGCCGAGCCGAGCGGGATGATCCGCGCCTTCCTGCCCCGCTCCTGCAGGAGCCGGACCAGGGAGTCGGCGTCGCCCTTGGGGTCGATCACCGCGACCGTGACCCCGCGCAGCGCCATCTGGTAGATCATCAGCAGCGCCAGCGTCGTCTTGCCGCCGCCCGGCTCACCGGTGATCGCGATGGCCGTCGGCCGGTTGCGCGCCGCCGCCACCAGCGGGTCGAAGTGCACGATGCTGCGGGCCCGGCCCAGGGTCTCCCCGATGTACGGTCCCATCCAGCCGGCGTTCGTCTCGTCCACCCGGTCGCCGAGGTCCACGGTGGCCGTGGCCATGCCGCCCGCGATGGTGCGCAGCGGCTGCCGCTGGGCGTAGGCGTTGACCCGGACCCGCTCGCCGGGCAGCGCCTCGCAGAACAGCGAGAACTGGTCGCCGGTGGAGTTGACGATGTCGATGCCCATGTCGCGGTAGTGCTCGACGACCGCCTCGACCCGCTGCACGCAGATCTCCTCGGTCGGCGCGGACACGATCAGCCGGTGCCAGCCGTACACGAAGGGCAGGCGCTCCTTGGTGATGCCGTGTTCCAGCATCCGGGCCGCGTCGATCTGCTCGGCCAGGGCCAGCGGCGCCTCCGCGCCCGCCTCCCGGATGTGGATGTCCATGTCGCGGGCGTGGGCGAGCTTGCGCGCGACGTCCTTGCTGGCCTTGACCGGGGAGATCAGCCGCATCCTGGAGCTGATCTCGACGGGGAAGGGCATCTGGTCGGCGAAGTGCATCCACGGCTCCCCGTCGGGGAAGGCCATCAGGTCGGGGAAGCGGGCGAAGGACAGGTGCGCGACGTAGGACTCGCCGTGCGGCTGCTCGACCCTCAGCAGCGACCTGCCGTTGTGGATCTGACCCTCGACCAGGGACTCGATCTCACCCCTGCCCCACCGCCTCTTCGGGCTGGCCGAGGGCGGCGGGTCCCCGAGGGAACCGGTCGCGGCGTGCTGGAAGAGCCAGGCGATCTCGGTGGAGGTGGCGTGCCGGGCGTACAGGGCGCTGGCGGCCAGCGCCCGGCCGAGCCGTTCGGCGTGCCCGGTCCACTTGGCGACCTCGGCCTTGGGGACGTGGTCGTCCTCCAGGCCCAGGGCCTTCTCCCCGCGCTGGTAGAAGCCGAAGAGCTGGGAGAACACCCCGTCGCCCAGCTGCGCGCCGCGCGGGCCGAGCCGTACGCCGAGGTAGACCTCCTTGGTCCAGAAGTCCTTGGCCCAGACGTGCCGGTACAGCTCCTCGAGGTAGTCGCGCCAGCCGGGGCCCTCGTCGGAGGTGGTGTTGAGCGCCAGCGCCCACTCGGCGGCGGGGTAGGTGCGATGGGCCACCCTCAGGTGCACCTCGGCGTCCGGCATCCGGATCGCGGCCAGCGCGATCGTGATGTTGGTGGCCAGCGCCTCGCGCTCCTCGGGGGTGATGAACTCGTAGCTCACGGTCGGCAGGCGGAAGTAGGCCCACGCCGAGGAGTCGGTCAGCAGGATCCGGTCGTCGAAGTACCGGACGGCCAGGCGGCTGCGGGCCCGCGACGCGCGGCTCATGCCGCCGCCTCCGCCGGTCGCGTGGGCCCGGCCGCCATGCCCGCCCGCGGCCCCCTCCGCCGTCCGTACGAATCGTTCCCTCACAGGAACATCACGTCTTCTCCCGCCCCGGGTCTCACTGGGCCAGCTCCTCCTCGCTCGTTCGGTTCGTCCGCATCGCTCCCAGCCCGGCCACCACGACCCCGGCCAGGGCGAGGTAGGCCCGGCGGCCCGGCGCCCGCAGATGAGACGGCTCCACCCGCTCGGACCTGCCGGGGGCCAGCTCGTCCTCCCAGGGCACCCGCACGATCGCCCGGCACCGGCCGCGGGCGACCGCCTCGGCCTGCTCCACGTCGGCCATGCTGCGGCGGCTCACCCCGTTGACGACCATGATCGCCCTGCGCCGGAGGTCCGTGCAGCCGTGCCCGTCGAGCCATTCGTACGTCATCGCGACCGCGTCGGCCCCGTCCTCGCTGGCGGGCGCCACCATGATCAGCTGGTCGGCGTAGGGCAGGACCCGCGCGGCCAGAGCCGCGGCCGGGTCCACGACGACCAGCTTGTAGTGGCGGTCCAGCAGGTCCATCGCCTGGCCGAGCCGCCGGTCGGAGAAGAGCGCCCGGTCCGACAGCCGCTGCTCGGCGCCGGCGTCGGTGTCGCTGCCCAGAACCTCCAGGCCGGAGGCGCAGCGACTGGTGTAGGCGCGCATGCCCAGGTATCCCTGGACCCCGTCCAGGCCCGCCAGCAGGGAGCTCAGCGTCTCGGGCGACTCCCCCCGGACCCGGCCGGACAGGGCGTGCGCGCCGGTGCTGGCGTCGACGGCCAGCACCCGCTCGTCGCGGAGGCGGGCGAGCGTGTGGCCGAGCATGAGCGCCGTCGTGGTCTGCCCCGCGCCGCCGGTGCAGCCCAGCACCACCACCCGGCGGCTGCCGCTGAAGGCCCCCCTGGCGCGCGCCTCGTCGACCTCGGATCCGTCCGTACGGCTCCCGCTCCCCGGCCCCATCACCACCTGGGCCAGCCGCCGCCAGCCGCCCTCGGAGTCGCGGCCGATGACCGACTCCACCCGGCGGACCTTGGGCTCCGGCTGTCCCGGCGGCGCCGTGGGAGCGGCGGGAACCGGAGCCGCGGGGGTGATCTGCGCGGCGGGGACGGCGGGAACGGCCCGGATCGAGACCCCGCCCGGTACGATCGCCGTCCGCTCCTGCGGCCAGGACTTCCACCCGTCCCCGGAGTCCCGCACGTCCCCGGCCTGTGCATCCCTGGCCGGTGCGACCTCGGCCTGTGCATCCCCGGCCGGTGCGACCTCGGCCGGTGCGACCCGCACGGGCACGGGCCGGGGGCCGGTCGGAGCCGGACCGGTCCGCGCCGGATCCGCCTGAGGCGGGCGGGTCTGCGCGGGCCCGACGAACCGCGGCATGATGCGCGGGACCGGCGGGTGCTCCCGGCTCTCATCGGGTGCGGCGGGCAGGCCCGACGCGGTGGACGGGACAGGTCCGGACGGCGCCGCGGACTCGGCTCGCTGGACCTCCCCGGAGGCGGCGAGCCTGCGCAGGCGCCGCAGCGCCTCGGTGTCGATCGGAGTGGCCGGAGCCGACTCCGGCTCCGGAACGGACGCGGGGGCCTCCGGCGGCGCGGA
>NZ_CDRNDK010000505.1:0-4206 GCF_977012225.1 Planomonospora algeriensis
CGCGGGGGAGGGAGCGGGGGAGGCCGCGTTCGCCGGGGCGGAGGCCGGGACGCGGACGGCGGACGCGCTGCGCGCCGCGCTCCCGCGAGCCGAGGTCTACGAGCCCGGCCCCGGAGACGACCTCGCGCAGGTGGTGGGCGAGGCCGCCTCCCGCGCCAAGGTGCTCGCGGTGGCCGGGGGCGACGGCGCGGTGAGCCGGGTCGCCGGGCAGGCGCTGCGGACCGCCGTCCCGCTGCTGGTCGTGCCCTCGGGCCCGCCCGGTGACTTCGCCCGCGCGCTCGGACTGCTGACCGTGGACGACGCCGTCGACGCCTACCGCTCCGGCGACCTGGTGACCGTCGACGTCGGGGAGGCCGCCGGACGGCCCTTCGTCGGCTCGGCGAGCCTGGGGATCTACCCCGAGGTGCTGGCCCGCAGGCAGCGGCGGCAGGGCCGGATCGGCAAGTGGCCCGCGCTGCTGTGGGCGATGGCCGAGGTGCTCGGACCGGGTGGCGCGCGCCCGCCGACCTCGTCGTGGACGGCGTGCCGCGCCGACTCTGGCTGGTCTTCGTGGGCAACTGCCGCCACCAGGTGCGCGGGGCGGCGCCCACGCGGCGCGAACGGCTGGAGGACGGCCTGCTGGACGTGCGGATCCTGACCGCGGCCCGCCGGCTGCCGCGGGCACGGGCCTTCCTCAGCGTCCTGACCGGCAGGTTCCGATTGTCCCGCCACTACCAGCAGTGGCAGGCCGACACGCTCCGGATCTCCTCCCCCTCGGGCGAGGTGCGGCTCGCGTGCGACGGCGAGGTGTTCACCGTCTCCGGCGAGGTGGAGTTCGCCAAGCGCCCCGCTCGCTCCTGGTGTTCCGGCCCCTCGGCTGAGCGGCGCGCCGCCGTCCGTACGGCCTCGGGCCCCGGTGTCCGTACGGCCTCGGCCCGCCGTCCGCGCGCCTCGGGCCCGGATGTCCGTACGGACTCGGGCCCCGGTGCCCGGGCGGAAAAAAGAGTTGACGCCTCCGATTCCGCGGCATAACGTCGATGGCGTCCCATCGCCGTCATCTGAGGAGTCCGGTGGAGTTCTGAGGTTCGGACACCGCGCTGTGAGAGCCGCTCTGCGGCCCGGCGCGCATCTGACCTCAGCGGAGCCTCCCCGCCTCCGGCGGCGTTCTCCTGTGGGCTCTTCCCTGTCGAGGCGTGCGCGCCCGCGGTGTCTCCCGTGTCCCCGAAACCATGACACATCCCCGGGAGCCGCCCATGTCATCCTCCATCTCGTCCTCCATCGTCTGCGACCGCCTCTCGTTCGCCTGGCCGGACGGCACCGTCGTGCTGGACGGTCTCGACGCGGCCTTCCCGACCGGCCGCACCGGCCTGATCGGCGTCAACGGCTCGGGCAAGTCCACCCTGCTCAAGCTCGTCGCCGGCGAGTTCGCCCCGCTCTCCGGCGCGGTCTCCGCCGGCGGGGAGACCGGCTACCTGCCGCAGAACCTCACCCTGGCGGCCGGCCGTACCGTCTCCGACCTGCTCGGCATCACGGAGCGGCGGAACGCGCTGCTGGCCGTCGAGCGCGGAGAGGTCGCCGAGCACGAACTGGCGGAGTACTTCACGGTCATCGGCGACGACTGGGACGTCGAGGAGCGCGCCCGCGCCGAACTCGGCCGGCTCGGCCTCGGCCACGTCGGCCTCGACCGGACGGTCGCGACGCTGTCCGGCGGCGAGACCGTCATGGCCGGCCTGGCGGCGCTGCTGCTGCGCCGCCCCGACGTGCTGCTGCTGGACGAACCGACCAACAACCTCGACCTGGACGCCCGGCACCGGCTGTACGCCGCGGTGGAGGCGTGGACCGGCGTGCTGGTGGTGGTCAGCCACGACCGGGCCCTGCTGGAGCTGGTGGACAGCGTGGCCGACCTGTCCGGCGGCGCGATCCGGATGTACGGCGGGAACCTGACGGCCTACGAGGAGATGCTCGCCGCCGAGCGGGAGACCGCCGAGCGGATGGTCCGCACGGCCGAGGCCGACGTGCGGCGGCAGAAGCGCGAATGGGAGGAGGCGCAGGTGAAGCTGGCCCGCCGGGTGCGCTACGGCAACACGATGTACGAACGCAAGCGCGAGCCGAAGATCATCATGCAGGAGCGGAAACGCCAGGCGCAGGTCGCCGCGGGCAAGCACCGCAACCTGCACGCCGGGAAGCTCGCCGAGGCGCGCGACCGGCTCGGCGAGGCCGAGTCCGCGGTCCGCGGCGATCCGGAGATCCGGATCGGGCTGCCCGGGACGGCCGTGCCCGCGGGCAAGACCGTGCTGACCGTGACCGGTCTGCGGACCGTGAGCGGGACCGCGGTGGAGGAGCTCGTCGTCCGGGGACCGGAGCGCATCGCGCTGATCGGCCCCAACGGGTCGGGCAAGACCACGCTCCTGCGCACGATCGTCGGTGAGCTGGCACCGGCGGAGGGGACCGTCGCGGTGGGCGTGCCCGGCGTGCGGTACCTGCCGCAGCGGCTCGACCTGCTGGACGACGGCCTCAGCGTGGTGGACAACGTCCGCCGGTTCGCGCCGTCGGCCACGGTCAACGAGGTCCGGGCCAGGCTGGCCCGCTTCCTGTTCCGGGGCGACCGGGCCGACCGGGCCGCCGCGACCCTCTCGGGGGGAGAGCGGTTCCGCGCCGTGCTCGCGGCACTGCTCTGCGCCGAACCGCCGCCGAGGCTCCTGCTGCTGGACGAGCCGACCAACAACCTCGACCTGGCGAGCGTCCGGCAGCTCGTGCAGGCCCTGGGGGCCTACCGGGGCGCGCTGGTCGTGGCCAGCCACGACCAGCCGTTCCTGGAGTCCGTCGGGATCACCCGCCGGCTGACCCTGGACCGGGTGGGCGTGCTGTCGGAGCAGGTGGTCTCCCCTGTCCACGAGGAGGTTTGACGTGGGCTGATCAACCGGGCGATAGTGGGGCAGATGAGTCCCCTGGCTGCTCCCCGCACGCGCTCCCGCGCCGCGCTCGCCGCGGCCACCACGGCCACCGCCCTGGCGCTGACGGCCTGCACCTCCACCACCGGCGTCCGGCCCGTCGCGGGGCAGGCCACCGCGAGCGGAGTGGTCGGGTCGCTCGGCGCTCCGGCCGGCACCTCGCCCGGCGGCACCGTCGCGAGCGCCACGCCCTCCCCGTCGGCCCTGACCGCGGAGGCCTACCGGATCGAGCTGCAGCAGGCACGCGGCCCGGTCCGGGACGCCCTCAGGAAACTGGCCGGCACCGGCGGGCTGAAGAACCTCGACAAGCGGATCGGACAGGCCGCCACGGCGGCGAGCGAGGCGGCGTCCCGGCTGGAGCCGCTGGCGGCCCCGCCCGAACTGGCCGTCCAGCACGCCACCTACCTCGACGCGCTGCGCACGTTCGGCGCGGCCCTCGACGGGGCGCGCCCGGACGTGCTGGCGCAGGAGACGTGCACCGGTCCCGCGGTGCTGACGAGGCTGGACCGCGCCGGGGACCTGGCCGACATGAAGGAGGCCGCCGCGGCGCTGACCGGCTATCCGGCCGACGTCGTCTCGGTGAAGGCCGCCAAGCAGAAGACCCGCCGCCTGTCCAACGGGAAGATCATCCAGTCCGAGAGCCGTACCGGGCGGGGCTCGATGAAGGTGCACAACGGCGGCTCGCGCGACGCCGTCGTCGTGGTGATGCGCGGCAAGAAGAAGGCCTTCACCCTCTACGTGCGCAAGAAGTCCAAGGCCACGGTCCCGGGTGTGCGCGACGGCAGCTACCGCGTCTTCTACACCACGGGCACCGACTGGGACTCCGGCGCCAAGGCGTTCACCCGCTCGTGCGGGTTCACCGAGTTCGGCAAGAGCGTGAAGTTCAGGACCACCCGCTCCGGCGGGTACATCCGCTGGAACAACTGGACGCTCACCCTGCACGCCGTCAAGGGCGGCACCGTCCGTTCCAAGCCGGTGGACCCGGACAAGTTCCCCAAGTGACCGCTCGGGTTCCCGGGTGACCGCTCCGGCCGGGTCCGGCCGGAGCGGCGCGTGACGCCGTTCGCACGACCTGCCCGCGGGGGAGGACGCCCGTACGCGAAGACCGCGACCTCTCCGAGGCCGCGGTCCCGGGTCATCCCCCCTGAGCCGATCGGAATCCGATCAGGTGGAGAAGAGCATGCCCACCCAGCTGCGCTGGCGGTGGTGGCCGTAGTGGCCGCCGTAGTGCGGGGCCGGGGCTCCCCAGCCCGGGGCGCCGTGGGCCGGCGGCGGC
>NZ_CDRNDK010000506.1:0-4201 GCF_977012225.1 Planomonospora algeriensis
GAGGACGGCCGCGGGCGCCGGCCGGGACCGTCCGGGACGACGGCGGCGGGCGCCGCCGGAACCGTTCGCGACACGGCGGCCGAGGCCGCCGGGACCATCAAGGAGACCGCCGTGGAGGCCGCCGGAACCGTCAAGCAGGGTGCGCAGCAGGCCGCGGAGGCGGTCCGGGAGGCGCCGGAGCAGGCGATGCGGGGGACCCAGGGCAACCCGCTGGCCGCCGGGCTGATCGCCTTCGGCGCGGGACTGCTCGCGGCCACCCTCATCCCGAAGACCGAGGCCGAGCAGCGGGCCGCCGAGCAGCTCCGCGACCAGGCCGGCGAGATGGTCGCGCCGGTCAAGGACGCGGTGCTGGAGTCGGCCCAGCGCCTGGGCGAGGAGGCCAAGGAGGCCGCGCAGGAGGCGGGCCGCCAGGTCAAGGAGACGGCCGCCGAGGCGGCGAAGGCCACCGGCGACCACGCCCGCGAGCAGGCCCAGCAGGTGACGGGCCAGACCCGCTCCTCGTTCGGCTCCTGACCGCGTGACCCCGGGACCGCGTGCCCCGGCCGTACGGACTCAGGCCGCGGTCCCGGTCGCCGCCCCGGCCCGCTCCGGGCCCGCTCCGGCCGACTCCACCCGGTTGCGTCCCCCGCGCTTGGCGGCGTAGAGCGCCCCGTCGGCGGCCTGCAGGAGGTCGTCGGGGCTCTGCCCGGGGGACAGCGCGGCGACACCGGCGCTGAAGGTGACGCGCAGGGTGTGGCCGCCGCTGTGCACCGGCTCCGCAGCCACCCGCCTGAGCAGGGCCTCCACCCGGGACCGGGCCTGTTCCGCGTCCACGCCGGGGAACACCAGGACGAACTCCTCGCCGCCGTAGCGTGCCGCGGTGCCGTCCCGGCGCACGCCGTCGGAGAGCAGCTGCGCGAAGCGGACTAAGACGTCGTCCCCGACGCGGTGCCCGTAGCGGTCGTTGACCTGCTTGAAGTGGTCGACGTCGAGCAGGGCGAGGCTGAGCCGGCCGCCGTTCCCGGCGGCCGGCGAGACCTCGCGCTGGAGCACGTCCATCAAGTGGCGTCGGTTGTGCAGGCCGGTCAGCGCGTCCCGGGCGGCCTGCTCGGCGAGGTCGGTGCGGAGCAGCTCGATGGTGCGCAGCTGGTCGCGGAGCCGGGCGTTGGCCTGCTCCAGCTCGTCCTGCTGCCTGCGCAGCCGGGCGTTGGCCTGCTCCAGCTCGTCCTGCTGCCTGCGCAGCCGCGTGTTCGCCTGCTCCAGCTCGTGCCGCTGTCGGTTGACCGCGGTGACGTCGCGGGCGACCATGGCCCAGCCCGCCGGCTCGCCCCGGCGGTCGTACAGCGGGGTGGTGCGCACGTTCAGGTCCAGCCGCCGGCCCGCGCCGTCGGTGAAGACCAGATCGTTCTCCCCGCCGTCCGCGGGGGTGAAGACCCCGCCGAGCATCTCCTTGAGCGAGAGGCCGATGACCCGGGCCGGAGCGCCGGGCCTCAGCCGGTGGAGCACGCCGTCGGCGACGGAGTTGAGGTCGAGGATCCGGCCGGAGGCGTCGATGGTCACGACCGAGTCGCCGATCATGTCGAAGACGCGGTCGCGCGCCACCGGGACCAGCTCGGGCAGGGACCGGTGGACCAGCAGCCAGTAGACGACGACCGCGGTGACGCAGAAGCCGACCGGCGTCAGGTCCGCGGTGCGCACGAGCGCCAGCAGGCCGATCACGTTGCCCAGGGTCGAGGGGACGACGCTGAGCAAAAGGAAGCCGCACAGGGGACGCTGGGCGCGCGGGCCCACGCCCACGCGCGGACCAGCCGCGCCGCGCCGATGCCGAACAGCAGGTAGCTGTAGCCGGTGTGCGCCCAGAACAGAGGACCGAACTCGGGGATGCGCATCTCGGGCGAGACGGCCCAGTCCATCGTCAGGAAGAACAGGTGGTGCCACGGGTTCGTCGCGATCGCCGCGGTGACGAGCGCGGGCTCGATCAGGAGCAGCGGTACGGCGCGGCGCGGCAGCCGCCAGCCGCGGTCCACCACGGCCTTGGACAGGCACAGGAAGCCCGCCATGGAGGCGCCGACACCGAGGTATTTGACCGTCGCCAGCAGCAGGGCGGTGCCCGGGTCGCCGGTCAGGAGGATGAGCCCCTCCGCCGCGGACCACACCGCGATCGCCGCCGCGACCAGGGAGAACGTGCTGACCGCGGGCGCGGTGCGGCGCCGCCGCCAGCCGACGGCGGTCACGACGGCGGCCACGGCCGTCGCGAGGGCGAACAGCAGGAGGAGGAACACCTGCTCCGCCATCCCGCGCCTCCCGCCTCGTCCCGCCGATGTCCTGTCTCCCATCGGCAGGGCCGCCGCGACGCGTAGGGAAACACGGAGATTCGCCTGCGGCGCCCCGTCCCGGAGCTTGTCGTAAAGTAAATGCTTACTTACGATGGTCGCATGAGCGACGGACTGTTCGAGGACGACGACCTGGTCAGGGTGATCGGCCGCGAGGCCGTGCTGATCGCCGCGGGCGGCGCCGCCTCGCTGCTGCAGACCGCCCACCCGAAGGTGGCCCAGGGGGTCTACGACCACAGCTACACCGCCGAGGACCCGCTCGGACGGCTCAGGGGCACCATGCAGTGGGTCTACGCCGTCTCCTGGGGCACTCGCGAGGAGGCCGAGCGGCTGAGCGCGGTCGTGACGCGGATGCACGACGGGGTGACCGGCCCCGGCTACCGGGCCAACGACCCCGAGCTGCAGGTCTGGGTGGCCGCCACGCTCTTCGCCACCGCCGTCCACGTCTACGAGGCGGTCTTCCGGCGGCTGTCCGGCGAGGAGCTCGCCGACTACTACCGGCAGTCGAAGGTCTTCGCCACCATCCTCGGCTGCCCGCCGGACCTGATGCCGGAGACCTACGCCGACTTCCGCGTCTACTACGCGGACATGCTGGCGAACCTCAAGATCAGTTACGCCTCGCGGGCCGTCGCCGAGCAGGTTCTCAACCCCGACGTGCCCTGGTTCGCGCGTCCCGGCCTGCCGGTGATCAGGCTCATCACCGCGGGCCTGATGCCCGCGCCGATCCGCGAGCAGTACGGCTGGAGCTGGACCCCCGCCCGGAGGGCGCGCTTCCATCTCCTCATGCGGCTCCTGGCCGTCGTCTACCCGAGGCTGCCGCTGCGGATCCGCACGCTGCCCCGGGACGTCTACCTGGGCGGCCTGCGCCGGAGGCTGGCCGGACGGCGCCCCGCCATGTCATGACCTGAGAGGAAAGGCGCACCCGGCCGCGGACCGGGGCCCGCCGTGATGGCCCCCGTTACTGGAATTCGGTGACCCCTCGCATTACTGTGGCTACTCTACGTGGTTACCTCTTCTTGACCAGCGAGGACATGTCATGTGGCGACGGTGCGCCATCTATGGGCCGCTGACGACCTGGGCCGTCGTCACGTGCATGCTCACCGGGTGTCAGTCCGCGCCCGCCGAGTCCGTCTCCGTCCTGGAGCCGACCGCCCTCCCTTCGGCCACCCCGTCGGCGGACCCGCGGGCGACCGCGGAGGAGGCCGTACTCGCCTCCTACCGCGGCATGTGGCGTGAGTTCGTCGCGGCGGCGGGGACCGCGGACTGGAAGGCCCGGGGCCTCGGCCGGCACGCGACCGGGGACGCGTTGACCATCCTGCGCCACGGCCTCTGGCTCGCCCGGCAGCGGGAGCAGGTGATCGAGGGCGAGCCGGTGCTGAGCCCGGAGGTCGCCTCGCTGAGACCCGGGGCCGGGCCCACCAGGGCCAAGGTCGTCGACTGCGTGGACGACACCGCGTTCCTGGTCCGCACGCGGGCCGGAGAGCGGGTGAGCGGGGGATCCCCCACCGGCAGGCACCGGACGACCGCGGGCCTCGTCCTCCGCGGCGGCTCCTGGTACGTCAGGAGCTTCACGCTCAAGGAGGCCGGGACATGCTGAGACGCGCCACGGCGATCACCACCCTCTGCTGCACGGCCCTCACCGCCGTCACCGGCTCCGAGGCCGCCCCGAGAGCCGAGGCGGCCGTCCGCACCGGGATGACCGGGATGACCGGGACAACCGGGGCCGCGGGAGCCACCGGAGCCGCAGAGGCCGTTGAAGCCGCCGGGATCGCCGCCCCCGGCGCCGAGGGGGCGGTCGAGGCGACAGGGGGCGTGGCCGGGTTCATCGGGTGCGGCTCCGAGGGCGGGCCGGGATGCGTGGCGCGGGCCAGGCGCTGGTGGAAGCGGCT
>NZ_CDRNDK010000507.1:0-4194 GCF_977012225.1 Planomonospora algeriensis
CGCGGAGGTGGGTCCGGTCGGGCTGGAGGTCCCGCTGACGGCCGCCGCGCCCACCGCCGCGCCGCCGCTGCCCGTCGTGATGCCGCCGGAGCCGCTCAAGAGCGAGGGAGTGACCCCGCGCAGGATCGCCATCCCCAAGATCGGCGTGCTGTCGTCGCTGATGACGCTCGGGATCGACAAGAAGCAGCGGGTCCAGACCCCTCCGATGAACAGGCTCCACCAGGCGGGCTGGTACAAGCACGGTCCCGTCCCCGGCCAGCAGGGACCGTCGGTCGTCCTCGGCCACGTCAACGGCAACGGCAAGGCCGGGGTCTTCCTCCGCCTCAAGGAGCTCAGACGCGGGGACAAGATCAAGGTGTCGCGTTCGGACGGGGCCGTGGCGGAGTTCACCGTCGACGGGGTCGAGCAGGTCAGCAAGCAGGCGTTCCCGTCGAAGCGGGTCTACGGCAACACCGGCGAGGCCACCCTGCGCCTGATCACCTGCGGCGGCGTCCTCAACCAGAAGACCGGCCACTACACCGACAACATCATCGTCTACGCGACCCTCTCCGCCACCGGCAAGGCGTCCTCACGCTGACCCGGGCGTTCACACCGTGACGAGACGCACGTCCTGCGCGTCCAACGCCTTCAGACAGGCGGCCGTGTCTTCCGGGTCGCTGGTGAACACCACGGCGCTGCCGTGACGTACGGCGGTCAGCCGGCGGTCAGCGCTACCAGAGCGTCGACCGCGTCCGGACGCTTCTCCAGCGGTAGCCCGGCCCTGCCGAGAGCGCCTCCGATCCGCTGCCAGTCGGCGAGAGTGATCAGCATCCCCGTGTCGTAGACGGGGACGCGAACGCTTGCTGATCCGGGTCTTGGCCATGGCCGCATTGCATGACGCGTATCACGCCAGGCCAGCTCTGCTTCGGGGAGCTCATCAGCCGTACAGTGTGGCCGGATCCACCGGAAGGACCCGGGGGTCCGCGGCGGCTCCGGGCCTGCCGGTCGTAACGTGCGGTACGGCCTGGGCTCCTCACATCCGGGCGGCTTCAGGTGCTCAGCCGATGAGCAGGGCGAGTACGGCGGCGGGGATGGCCCATGCGGGGGTGTCGAGACGGGTGATGTTCTTGGTAGCCAGAATCCCCCGGCCGAACTTGCCTTCGATGACCTTCGCCTCCTTTCGCCAACCGTTGCTCACCCACTTCGACTCAATGGGGATGGTCCAGTTGGTTCCTCCGGGGGAGGGCACAGGTATGGGGCCGAAGTCGACCTCTTGCCCTGAGCCTGTCCTGACGTAGCCGATGGTGTCCTCGCTCATCCAGCGGCCAGGCTGTCGATCGTCAATGGTCGCGGCCAGTGCGACGGCCAGGGCTGCCTCGGTGAGCACGGTCATGTCAGGCTCTGGGGAGCCGGCTCTCAGCAGCGGGCCGAGCCACGCGAGCAGGGGGTCCGTGAGGTAGAACTTGGACTGCGCGCCGGTGATACGACGCCCTTCCCCGTCGATCTGATGTGCCCAGAGCCCCGCATGGCTGCGGGTCAACCGGGACAACCGGAGTTCGAAGGCCTTGCGAGTGGAGTAACCGAGGGCTTCTGATGTCGCCGACTTGTTCAGGGGGGAGGCCGAGCGCATGTGCAGTTCGGAGATCAGCAGCGGTAGGGAATCAACCGAGGCTTCCGGGTCGATGTCGGTATGCAGCCAGGACATCAGGTCGTGTAGAAACGCCTCACTGACAGTGCCGACTCGGTGGTGCTCGGCCACCGCGCGAGGAAATCCACCGGAGACCAGGTAGGACTGCCAGGCGAGATCGAGCTCATCGGTGAAACTCTCGAGCATCTCCACTGCGTTCGCGGCGCTTGTGCTCTGAAGTTCCCATGGTGCGAGTGGATCTGGAACCGGGATATCCGGCTGGGTGACACGGAGCACGTCATGGAACCGCATCGGCAGGAGCATGCGGGCCCGGCGCGCGGCTGAGGCTCCTGAGCGTCCGGCGAACAGGTCACGTTCCACGTTGCTGTCATCCGACCATGAGGAGCCGGTGCAGATGACCGTGTCGTCTCCGAAGGCCGTATTGTCGCGCAGATACTTGATCGTGCTGGTCCATCCGTCGATCCCGGTCACTTCATCGAACAGCCAGACCCGGGGCCTGTACGCGTCGCGCTCGACCGAACGGGTGAGCATGCGTCCCAGGGAAGCCGCGCGACTGAGGTCCTTGGCTCGCATTCCATCGGCGGGAAGGTAGATGATCTGGCGTGGGTCCACGTCGGGACGGGCGCAGAGGGCCAGCGCGGTGTCCTTGAGGACCACGGACTTGCCCACCCGGCGAGGACCGCGCAGCACGATGAGCTTGTCGTCGATCTCGCCTGTCGCGACATCGTCGAGAATCGTGGCCCGGTACCCCATGTCGTATCGGGATCGATCACGAAGCCCTCTGTCTTCGGATGCCCATGCGGTCCCGCCCCTGCCTGTGACCGCTGCTCGCCACCACGGGTTGACCTCGCGGAGCCGGGCTTGTATCTCGTCGTCGCGCATAGTGTGAGGGTACTAAAACCGGGGGGGTTTTGGTGCCTTTATTTCCCAAAACAGGGGGGGTCTAGTGCCTTGAACTTCCTGAAACCCTCCGGGTCCTGGGAAGTCGAAGAGGGTCGAGAGAGGATCCGTTGTTTCCTGGAGGACCTCAGGTCGTGTGATGCGGGCCTTGCCGCTCCGGGGCGTGCCCGTTCCGGGTGAGGTGTCAGCCGTACAGCGTGGCCAGATCCACCAGGAGGACCCGGGGGTCCGCGGCGGACGCGGCGCGGAGGTCGGCGTCGAACTCGGCGCCGCCGTAGCAGGTCAGTACGGTGGCGGAGGTGTCGCTGCCCCGATGAGCCCGGCCGCGGGGGTCGAGGGCCCGCTGCACCAGCGAGGGAACGGGCCCGTGGGCTTTGATGAGATAAGGGAACTCGTCGATGACGACGAGTCCCCGGGACACGGTCTCGTAGAGCACGCGGAGCGCGTCGTCCCAGCTCTCCAGTGCGTACGGCGCGCGTCCGCCGGAGTGGTCGGCCGGCGCCGCTCCGAACTCCCACTCGAAGGCCGTCAAGCGGAAGGGTGGGAACAGAGGTCTGGGACGTGGGAGAATTTATGCCCGTTTTGCCGACAGGTTCCCAGTTGCTGTCGGGTCTCCATAGGATCTATGACAAGACTTGACCATCGGTGGGAATCCAGGAGAATCCCACCGCGCAACCGCATCCAACCGGGGAGAGACCGTGCTGAAGTCCAAGACGCGCAGGCGCGTCGCGGTCAAGACGGCCGCCATCGGCGCAGTGGGCGCAGGTGTCCTCTTCGGAGCCGTCCCGGCGATCGCGTCGATGACGGCGGCGCCCAAGCCGGTCACCTACACCTGCGAGCCGGAGGCCGGGGGAGCCTCCAGCCCGTACAAGTTCCAGATGGACCTGACCGGCCCGTTGGCGCCGACGCCGAACGGCCCGGTCGTCGCGACCTGGAAGATCGGCCAGCCTCTCGCCCCCGAGCCGAGCCTGCTCGCCCCGTCGGCCATCGCCGCCACCGAGCGCCTCGTGGTCGAGGCGGACGCGCTGGTCACCGGCTCGCCGCTGCCCACGCAGAGCGCGGCCGTCCTGGTCACGGTCTCGGCCGCCCCCGCGACGGTGCCCCAGGGCGGCCCGCTGACGCCTCCCCCCCGTGCTCATCACGATGACGCCGACCGCCACCGGCGTCATCGGGGTCCAGCCAGGGCCGTTCTACCTGGCGGTGGGCCAGGCCGGCGGCACCGGAACCGTCAACGGCCTCTACGACTGCACGCCCGCGTCCCCGGCCGAGGTCACCGCCGCCGGACTGCTGATCACCGTCAAGCCCTCCGGCACGGGGACGGGTACGGGCACCCCGACGCCGACCCCCACCGCCACGACCCCGAAGCCGACGATCACCATCACCCAGACCGTCACGTCGGAGCCCACGGAGAGCACCAAGAGCATCAAGACGACCAAGACGCGGCAGATCGAGGAGACGCCCGAGGGTGCGGCGTCCACGGGCGGCGGCGGCGAGGCCGGTCCGGACGCCCGCATGATCATGCTGAGCGGCGTGCTGATGGTCGCGGCGGCCGGGGTCGGCGGGCTGGTGCTGCGGCGCCGTACCGCGCAGCGGGGCTGACCGGGGTGGCCGGATGACCACGCCCACTCCGGACGGCCGGCGGCCGGGGCCGTCCTGCCCGGCCGGGC
>NZ_CDRNDK010000508.1:0-4187 GCF_977012225.1 Planomonospora algeriensis
GGCCGCGGCGATCCGGCGCCGGTTCCGCGTCCGGGGAACGGGACGCGTGTCGCCCGCGTCCGGCGGGGCCGCCGGACCGCGCCTCCCGGTCAGGAGGTGCTGCGGCGCCTCGGCGTGCCCGAGCAGTCGCAGCAGGGCGGCCGTGGCGGTCGGCCGCGTGGCCGGATCCTTGGACAGGCATTCCAGGACCAGGTCCCGCAGTTCGCCGTCGAGCTCCCCCAGGTCCGGCTCGGCGGACAGGATCCGGTGGACCGTCACCGGCACCGGCCCCGTCCCGAAGGGCGGCGCCCCGGTCGCCGCGCAGGTCACGGTGGCCGCCCAGGCGAACATGTCGGAGGCCGGTCCGGCCCGCACACCGCTGAACTGCTCGGGCGCCATGTACGGCGGGGTGCCGACGAGGCGTCCGGTCACCGTGTCCGCCGCGTCGGCCGCCCGGGCGATCCCGAAGTCGATCACTCTGGGGCCGTCGCGGCCCAGCAGCACGTTGGCCGGTTTGAGGTCGCGGTGGACCACCCCCGCCCGGTGGATCGCGGCCAGCGCGGTCAGCGTGCCGATCGCCAGCCTGCGCAGCTCCGCGCCGCGCAGCGGGCCCCGCCCGGAGATCGCCTGCGCCAGGCTGGGGCCGTCGACGTACTCGCTCACGAGGTACGGCACGCCGCCGAACTCGCCGTGTTCCAGCACCTGCGCCGTGCAGAAGTCCTTGACCCGGAGGACCAGTTCGATCTCCCGGCCGAACGCGGCCGAGGATGCCTCGTCCGCCCCGGAGCGCAGGAGCTTCACCGCCGACTTCTCCCCCGAGGCGGCCTCGGCGAGGTAGACGACGCCCTGCCCGCCTTCGCCGAGCCTGCCGACGAGCCGGTGCGCGCCGATCCGCTCGGGGTCGCCGGTCAGCAGCGGACCGGCGGCCATCAGGACGCCGGCCTTCGGGTGAAGCGCAGGTACGCCTTCTCCTCGCCGCCCTCGAGGTCGGCGAGCACCCGCTGCACACCGCCGGTGAAGTCGACCACCTGGACCTGCCGGTTCTTCCCGGTGGGCCGCTGCACCAGCAGGTGGTTCTCGTTGAACCAGCCGAGGACGAGGAGCCCTTCATGATCGAGGGGGACGGTGTGGCGGCGGTTGCCGGTCGCCGTGTCCCACACGCACAGGCCCTGTTCCTTTTTCGGGCAGACGGTGTAGAAGAGTTTCTCGGAGGGGGAGAACCAGTCGATCCCGCGGGGGTCCCCCACCCAGTGCATGGTCCGGACGACCTGGCCGTCGAGGTTGAAGAAGTCGGCGCCGGTCTTCTTCCCGTCGAAGTAGCGCCGGGCGACGAGACCGCCCGGGGCGAAGGTGAACAGGTCGCTCTCCCCTCCGATGTGCTCCGTGACGACGAAGGTGGACTTGCGCGCCCGCACGTCCACGATCGCGAAGCCGGCGATCACCCTCTTGGCCGACTCGCGGATCGACAGCAGGACCGTGGAGCCGTCCGCGGACCACATGGGCTGGGAGAAGCCCTCGAACGGCTGCTTCACCGTCGGCACCGTGAAGGCCTCTCCGGTCGCCACCTCTGTGATCTTGAGGTAGTCGGTGTCCGACTGGGTGAACTTCTCCGACGGGTTGAGCGCCGCGAACCGCTCGTCCGGGGAGAGCACCGGCAGCGTCCCGGGGTCCACCTCCCGGAAGGTGTCCTCGCCCTTCTCCCTGGCGAAGGTGGCGGCCGGCCGGGTGAGCCGGACGTAGGCGCCGAGCCGTACCGGGTCCTCGGGGTTCTCGTGCAGCGTGACGCCGGTGCCGGGCAGCGTGACGTCCTTCGACGCCTTCTCCACCTCCTCCAGCGGGTAGAGCACCGTCTCGCGGGTGGCGGTGGCTGTGGCGGCGGGCAGCGCCTCCCCCGCGAGGGAGGCCGGGCGTTCCGCGACCCCTGCCGCCGCCGGGACCGCCCGCTCCGGGACGGTCAGGTACACGGTGCCCGCCGAGACCAGCGCGATCGCCACCGCGCCGGCGCCCAGGAGCAGCCCGCGGCCCCGCCGCGCGGCGGGAGCGGGAGGCGGGACGGGACCGAGGTCGGTGGTGAGGAGCTCGCCGACCAGCTTGAGCAGGACGTCGCTCGCGACCGGACGGGCGGCGGGGTCCTTGGCCAGGCAGGACGCCACGACGCCGCGCAGGTCGTCGGGGACCGCGTCCAGGACGGGCTCGTCGTGGACGACGCGATCGACGGTCACGGCCGTCGATCCGCCGTCGAAAGGGGATCGTCCGGTCGCGGCGTAGACCAGGGTCGCGGCCCAGGCGAACAGGTCGGACGGCGGCGCGGGGTCGGCGCCGTGGAGCAGTTCGGGGGCGGTGAAGGCGGGGAGGCCGACCGGGCGGGTGGCGCCGGAGTCGGTGACCGGGAGCGCCCCGGCCGCCCCGAAGTCGGTCACGCGCGGCCGTCCGGGCCGAGGATCATGCTCTCCGGCCGGATGCCGCCGTGCGTCACGCCCGCCTGGTGGCCGGCGACCAGCGCGGTCACCGTACCGACGGCGAGCCGGTGCAGCGCGGCCCCGTGCAGGGTCCCGCCGGCGACGACCGCCTCTTTCAGCGTGGGACCGTCGATGTACTCGCTCACGATGTACGGCCGTCCGTCCGCCGTCCCGGTGTCCAGGATCTCGGCGGTGCAGAACGCCGAGACCCGCCGGAGCGGCTCCACCGCGGCCAGGAGGCGCTCCCCGTCGAGGCCGGCCGGCAGCAGCCGGACGACGACCCGCTCCCCGGCCGGGGACTCCGCGAGGTAGACCGCGCCGCCCAGCCGGCCGGTGATCCGGTGGCCGCCCACTCGGCCGGGGTCCTGCGGGCCGATCGGCCTGATGTCCGGCATGGTGGAGCTCCCCTGGCGACTCGACGGCGGATCACAATTATGGAGATCATGGCCGACAAGCCGGTGGATTTTTCACCGATGCTCTCAATATCCCAAAAACACCTCGCTCCCGTCCGGCCACGGACCGCTCACCGCGCCGTCCCACGGTGGGCTGTTCACCACGCCGTGGGGTGGACCCGCCCGAGGCCGGGGCCGTGCCGTACGCTCCCCGCAGGGGAACGACCTCGCCGGGGAGGCGCCGTGAACGATCTGCCCATCTGCGTGACCTGCGGGGTCCAGTACGGCGCCCCGCGTGAGAACTGCCCGATCTGCGAGGACGAGCGGCAGTACGTGGGGTGGGAGGGCAGCGCTGGACCTCCCTGAACGGGCTGCGCGCCTCCGGGCACCGGCTGAAGGCCGCCGAGGAGGGCCCCGGGGTGGTCGGCATCGGCACCGACCCCGCCACCGCCATCGGCCAGCGGGCCCTGCTGGTCCGCACGCCCGCCGGGAACGTTCTGTGGGACATGGTCAGCCACCTCGACGACGACGTGATCCGGGAGGTCCGGGAACTCGGCGGGATCGACGCCATCGCGATCAGCCACCCGCACTTCTACGGCTCGATGGTCGAGTGGGCGCACGCCTTCGACGCGCCGGTCCACATCCACGCCGCCGACCGGGAATGGGTGGCCCGGCCCGACGACTCGGTGGTGTTCTGGGAGGGCGACACCTGCGAGATCCTCGACGGGCTGACGCTGGTCAACGCGGGCGTGCACTTCGCCGGCGGCCAGGTGCTGCACTGGCGCGACGACGAGGACGGCCGGGGCGCGCTGCTGTCCGGCGACATCCTCCAGGTGGTCGCCGACCGCCGCTGGGTGAGCTTCATGTACAGCTATCCCAACCTGATCCCCGAACGTCCCCGGACGGTCCGCCGCGCCCTGTCGCTGCTGGAGCCGTACCCGTTCGAGCGCGTCTACGGCGGCTGGTGGAAGCGGGTCGTGCGCACCGACGGCACCGAGGCCGTCCGCCGCTCCGCCGACCGCTACCTCTCCTACGCCCTGGACGACTCCTCTCCGGACGCCTGAACTCCCCCGGCGTCGACGGCGGAGGCATGGGCTCTGCGCCCCGGTTCGGCGATCGCAACCGCTCCCGCGCCGCCCGGCTGAGCCGTGGGCCGCGTGACGTGACCGGTGGACCGGGACGCCGGAGCCGACGGTCACGGACGGACTCGGCAGGAGCCTCGATCTCTGTCACGATATGGGGCATACTGTTCGGCCTGCCCAACCAGATCCTGCTCGTGACTCCTCCGCTCCCTGAAGGGAACGGCTTCTCGCTAAGCCGCTTGCGCAGCCTCACGAAGGGCAAGCCCTGCCCTGAG
>NZ_CDRNDK010000509.1:0-4176 GCF_977012225.1 Planomonospora algeriensis
CGATCCCGCCGGACGCCGTCGTGCTCACCAACGCGCCGCGCTTCGGGGCGGGCCGCGGCGACGGCGTGTCCGCGCACGTCCGGGTGCTCGTGGACGCGACCGATCCCCGCCTGCGCGAGGCCCGCCGGTCCGAAGCGGTCGACAAACTGCTCGACCTGCACGAACGCGTGTTCTTGAAGGCCGAGGAGTGCGCCGCCCACCTGGACGGCGGCTCGTTCGTGGTGAGCGTCGTGGGCGGCGTGACGGCGGCGGGCGTGCCGCTGCCGTTCACCGGCCTGTTCACGGGCCTGGTCAAGAGCCTGGCGCTGGAGTTCCCCGGCGCCGACGTGCTGGCCACCGTACACGAGGACGTGCCGCTCGACGAGGTACCGGCCACGGTGAGCGCCGAGCTGGGCGCGCGGCGGCTCATCCCGGTGACCTACCACGCGGGGGGCCTGCGGCTCACGCCGAGAGCGGTGCCCACCCCGGCCACGCCGTCCGCGGTCCCGCCGCTGGGCGAGGACGCGCTGGTCGTGGCCGCCGGAGGGGCACGGGGCATCGGTGCGCCGGTGCTGGAGGCGCTGGCCGCGCGCCACCGTCCGCGCCTGGTGGTGCTGGGCAGCTCCGAGCTCCCCGACGACGACGGCGGGGAACTCGACCGCAGCGCGTTCATCCGCGCCCAGGTGCGGCGGGGAGCCTCGGTGCCGGAGGCGAACGCCGGCTACGACCGGTCCGGCGAGGCGCGGCAGATCCGGCGCACGCTGGCCGGGCTGGAACGGCTGACGGGCCAGCGCGGCGAGACCGACTACGGCGCCGCCAACGACTTCCTCAACACGGCCGCCCTGAACGCCGACGGCGAGTTCACCATCGGCTGGACGCTCTGGCGCGACATCGGCCTCGGCGCCTCACCGCTGATGCGCGACTTCCTGCAGGGCAGCGACGAGTTCACGCCGACGCCGACCGAGGAGGGCGTCGAGCACTTCATGGCCGAGCTGGCCGCCGCCCCGGACGCGCCCGTCACCGTGTTCTTCGGCGCCAAGGAGCGGGCCGCGATCAGGGCCGCCGTGCCGGAGTTCCTGGAGTTCTCGGCGGGGGCGGCGCGGCCCCTGCCGTACATCGACCGGGTGCTGCGCCGCGGCGCCGCCGAGCTGGTGGCCGAGCGGACGTTCTCCCTGGACCGGGACGGATACCTCGGCTTCCACCAGGTGCGCGGCTATCCGACGCTGCCGGGCACGTTCGTTCCGGAGCTGGCGGCGCAGGCCGCCGTCGCGCTCGTGCCGGACCGGGTCCCGGTCGTCTTCGAGGACCTGCGGCTGGAGTCGTTCCTGCGCGTCTACCGCGCGGACCGGCCGGAGGTGAAGCGGCTCACCGCCACGCTGCTGCGCGCCGACGAACGCGAGTCGGTGGTGGCCGTGCGGGTGCTGGGGGACGTGGTCGCCCCGAACGGCGTCACGGTCGCCCGCGACCGGCTGCACTTCTCCGTCACGGTACGGCTGCGCGACGCCCCGGTGCCCGGCCCTTCGTGGACGCACTGGGACGAGCACGGGAGCCGGCCGCTGCGCGACCCGTACCACGTGCCGGGGTCCGACGTCCTGCTGCGCGAGGTGTTCGCCTCCACGACCGGCACCCGGACGCATCCGCTGGGGCGGCGGGGCCGGCTCGCGCTCGACGCGCCCGCGCTGCGCCGCTGGCTCCCCGGCCTGCTGGTCCCGTCCGTGACGCTGGACGGCCTGGTCCGCGTGGCCGTCCTGGAACGGGTGGCGGGCCGCTGGACGCCGGTCGCGATCCCCCGCTCGATCCGCCGCATCGACCTGTACGGCGGGCACACCGACCTGACGCTGGCGGCGCTGACCGAGCCGGTGGAGCTGTACGTCACCCCGGTCGACCTCGACCTGGAGGACCCCGAGCCGGACAACCGGGCCATCGCGGTCGCGTCGAGCGGCGAGGTGCTGCTGCAGGTGAAGGACATCATCGGTGCCGTCGTCGGCTACGTGGAGCAGGAGACCGGCGAGTACGTCGACAGAGAGAGATTCGACCGCGAGGAGCGCCGATGAACCCCGAAGGGACCTGCCCGGTCGCCCACGGCCCGCGAGGGCTGCCGGTGATCGGCGACGCCATCCCCTACTTCAAGGACCCGCTGGCCTACACGCTGTGCATGCAGGAGCGCGACTCGCTGGTCTCGGTCCAGCTGCCCATCCCGTTCGTCCAGGTCACCGAGCCGGAGGCGATCGAGCGGGTGCTGCGCGCCAACCCGGACAACTACCGGCGCGGCACCCTCTACCAGGGGTTCGTCGGCACGATGGGGTCGGGTCTGCTGACGCTCGACACCGACGGCTGGCGCGGCCCGCGCAAGGCGGTGCAGCCGGCGTTCACCCCGCGCAGGGTGGCCGGCAGCGCTCGTGAGGCGGTCGCGGCCACGGAGAAACTGCTGCGGCTCTGGTCGGAGCACGCCGCCTCGGGCGCGGTCGTGGACGTCGCGCCGGGCCTGATGGACGTGTCCGCGCGGGTCATGGGCATGGCGCTGATCAGCCGCGACCTGTCGGGCACCGACTACCCCCGGGCCGCCGCGATCGCCAACAAGGTCATATACACCAGCACGATCAAGGGCTTCTCGGCGCTGATCCCGTCCTTCGTGCCGACGCGGTACCACCGCGCCCGCAAGTGGTCGGAACGGGTGCTCGACGCCATCATCCGCCAGGTGATCGAGGAGCGGCGGGACGCCGGAGAGCACGGCACGGACGCCGCCGGCCTGCTGCTGGACGCCGGACTGTCCGACGCGGAGGTGTCGGACAACCTGCGCACCCTGCTGCTGGCCGGCTCCGACACCACCGGCCAGGCGCTGGCCTGGACCATGTACGAACTGGCCCGCCACCCGCAGGCCCGCCGCGCCGTCGAGCGCGAGGTGGACGAGGTGCTGGCCGGAGGACCGCCCGATCCCGAGCTGCTGGGCGAGCTGCCCCAGACCACGGCGGCGGTGAACGAGGCGCTGCGCCTGCACCCGCCGGTCTGGCAGTTCCCCCGCGACGCCGTCGGGCCGGACACCCTGGCCGGGCGGCATGTCCCGGCGGGCACGACGGTCCTGCTCAGCGTGTACGGCACGCACCGCTCACCCGAGCACTGGGCGGACCCGGAGGCCTACGATCCGCAGCGCTTCCTGGACGGCGCCCAGGACCGGCGGCACAAGCACGCCTTCCTGCCGTTCGGGGGAGGGCGGCGCATGTGCGTCGGCAAGGGACTGGCGATGGCGACGCTGGTGACGGCGGTGGCGATGCTGTCACGGCGCTACCGGCTGCGGCTGCCGGGCGCGCGCCAGGTACGCAGCGGCCACTACATCACGCTGTTCCCCAGTTCGGGGCTGCCGGCGGTCGTGCGGGAGCGGACATGACCGTGACGGCGGTCCGGCCGCATCTGGTGTCGTTCGAGACCGGCTCCTTCGTGCGGCCCGTGCGCCGCATGGTCTGGGAGCCGGTGCCGCACCCGCTCCCGCCGCCGTCCCCCGTGGCGCGGCGCCTGCTGGTCATCGGCTCGGACGCGGACCTGGCCGTACGGCTGGCGGACCGCCTCGGCGCCGACGTGTGCGCCCCCGGCCGCGAGCCGGAGCACGACGACTGGGACGGGATCGTCGACCTGAACGTCACCGGCATCCCGTACCGGCTCGGCGGCGGTGAGTGGCGGGACGCGCTGGCCAGGACCACCCGCGTGGTGCAGCGCCGCTACGCCTCCTGGCAGGAGGAGCCGCGCGCCGACCGGTGCTGCTACGTCGCGGTCACCCACCTGGGCGGCCTGATGGGCTACGACGGCGGGCCGATCGGCACGCCCCTGGGCGGCATCTGGGCGGGGTTCGCCAAGTGCCTGCCCCGCGAGCTGCCCAACCTCGCGGTGAAGGTGCTGGACGTCGACTCCGCCGACCCGGACGGCTCGCCGGGCTGCTGGAGTCCGAGCTGGCGGCGTGGGACCTGTTCGAGATCGGCTACCGGCGGGGCGTGCGCCACGCGCTCACCGCCCTGCCGAGCCCGGAACCGCCGCCGCGCCTGGACCTGGACGCCGCCGACCTGGTGCTGATCTCGGGAGGCGCGCGCGGCGTCGGCTTCGCCTGGCGCGCGGGCTGGCCGAGCGGTTCGGCTGCCGCGTCGTGGTGACGGGCCGCGACGGAGCTGCCCGCCGCCGGACTGGCTCACGCTGCCGGACGACCGCTAC
>NZ_CDRNDK010000510.1:0-4140 GCF_977012225.1 Planomonospora algeriensis
CGGCTGGCGGCTCGGCAGCCTTGACGGCCTTGGCGGGCTCGGCCTCGGGCACGCTCTCGGGCTCGGAGGCGCCTCCGGTCTTCGCGGCGGTCTCCGGCTCGGCGGTGGGCGCGGCCGCAGCGGTCTCGGCCTTGGGCTTGGCGGGGGCGAAGATGACCGGCTCGCGACGGGCGGGCCTCTCCTCCGCGGTCCCGGCCTGCTCACCGGTCTCGGCCGCCTGCTCGGCCGCCGACGGACGTCCCTCGTCGAGATCCCCGTCGCCGCCGGCCATGCGCTTGATCCTGCTGCGGACCCGGTCGCCGAGCATCAGCGCCTGGCCGACTCCGCTCAGCGTGGTCTGCAGTACGTAGAGCGGTAGTTCCTTCGCCTTCCCGGCGACGTTGCGGAAGAGATCAGGGACTGACATTTCGTCTCCTGGAGAACGGTATCGGACAGCTGATTGCGGCAATAAGGTGCTTTGTGAGGTCAAGAGGCACGTGAACGGGCCCCATGGATACTCCACGTAGCATAAGAACATGACTTCAAAGACCCGCGCGACTCGACGCGTGCTTGTGGCGAAGCCCCGTGGTTACTGCGCGGGGGTCGATCGTGCGGTCCAGGCCGTGGAGAGGGCCCTGGAGCAGTACGGCGCGCCGATCTACGTGCGCAAGCAGATCGTGCACAACACCCATGTGGTCAAGACGCTCGAGGCGCGGGGAGCCGTCTTCGTCGAGGAGACCGAGGAGGTCCCCGAGGGGGCCATCGTGGTCTTCTCCGCCCACGGCGTCTCGCCCGCCGTGCACCAGGAGGCCGCCCAGCGCCGTCTGAAGACGATCGACGCCACCTGCCCGCTCGTCACCAAGGTGCACAACGAGGCCAAGCGCTTCGCCTCCCAGGACTACGACATCCTGCTGATCGGCCACGAGGGCCACGAGGAGGTCGAGGGCACCGCGGGTGAGGCGCCGGAGCACATCCAGCTCGTGGACGGCCTCGACTCGGTCGGCTCGGTCCAGGTGAAGGACCCCGACCGGCTGGTGTGGCTCTCCCAGACCACGCTCTCGGTGGACGAGACGACCGAGACGGTCACCCGGCTCAAGGAGCGCTTCCCCAACCTGATCGACCCGCCGAGCGACGACATCTGCTACGCCACCCAGAACCGCCAGGTCGCGGTGAAGGAGATCGCAGCCCAGGCCGAGCTGGTCATCGTCGTCGGCTCGGAGAACTCCTCCAACTCCAAGCGCCTGGTCGAGGTCGCCCTCGACCACGGGGCCGAGGCCTCCTACCTGGTCGACAACGCCTCGTTCATCCGGGACGAGTGGCTGGAGGGCGTCACCACGGTCGGCGTGACCAGCGGCGCCTCGGTTCCCGACGAGCTCGTCGCCGAGGTCCTGGCCCGTCTGGCGGCCCACGGTTTCGAGGACGTCGAAGAGGTCCTCTCCGTCGAGGAGAGCGTGCGCTTCGCCCTCCCGCACGAGCTCCGCAAGGACCTGCGCGCCGGGATCTGAGCCGGACGGGCCCGCCGTCCGGCCGCCTCCCGGCCGCGCCGTCCGGCCGCCTCCCGGGCCCGGTGGTCTGGAAGGCGGCCGGGTTCCGGGCGGGGAGACGCGTCAGCGGGCCGGGAGATCCGCAGGACCGCTCCGTCCGCGGGTCCTCCCGCGGTGCTACCGGCCCTCGCGGGGCGCTACTGGCCTTCGCGTGGCGAGCCGTACACCCTGGGCTCGAAGTAGCCTCGGGCTCGGGGGCGAATCCCGCCGCCGCGCCGGCGGTCCCGCTCGCGCGCGGCCGGGGGACGGCGGAGCCGGAGGCGCGCAGTTCGTCGCGCAGGTCGCGGACGCAGCGGGTCAGGCCGCGCCGCCAGGCGATGAGTAGCACCAGCGCCGAGCCGGCGAAGAGCCAGGGGCGCCCCGGGACAGCGAGCTGTAGATCCCCAGGCCGAAGGCCGTCGCGGGCGAGGGCGCGGTCAGGGACCGCACCGCCTCGGCGAGCAGCACGGCGGCGAAGAAGGCCAGCGGCGGGGAGACCACGAGCGAGAGCAGGTCGCGCGGGTTCACCAATGAGACGGCGGCGACGCAGCCGCCCACGAACGCCAGGCCGACCACGGCCGGTAGCCCGAGCACGGTGTTCAGCACGCTGCCCAGCAGCGTGAACACCAGCACGGACGCCACCGCGCCCCGTGCGGTCAGCCGGACGCCGGACGCCGGGTTGCGTTCACTCATGCGATCACCTCGCCGGTCCCCCCTCACGCCTGCTTCTGCACGGCTCCAGTGTGGGGCTCCCCCCGGTTTCAGGAAACGGCTCTCACAGCAGGTCTTCGGCCAACTTACCGTTCAGGCGGGAGCCGGGGGACGCGCTTGGCCCCTCTTCTTCCAGCAGTTCGGGCGAGGCCAGCGTGCGCGGCAGGTCCTCGACCATCTGCGGCCGGTCGAGGTCGGAGTCGACCAGGCCCAGGTCGTTCAGCTTGCGCGCGCTCACCAGGACCCTGGTCTCCAGGGACCCCACGGCCCGGTTGTAGGACTCCACCGACCGGCTCAGCGAGCGGCCCAGCGTGTCCAGGTTCCGCCCCATGCTGCCCAGCCGCTCGTAGAGCTCCTTGCCGAGCTCGAAGACCGCGCGGGCGTTCTCGCTGAGCGCGGCCTGCTGCCAGGCGTACTGCGCGGTGCGCAGCATGGTGATCAACGTGGTGGGGGTGGCGATGTGGACCCGCTTGCGCATGGCGTGCTCCAGCAGGCCGGGGTCGCGCTCCAGCGCGGGGGCCAGGAACGCCTCCCCCGGGATGAAGAGCACCATGAACTCCGGCGCGGGGCTGAACGCCTGCCAGTAGGCCTTGGCGGCCAGCCGGTCCACGTGGTCGCGCACGTGCCGGGCGTGGGCGTCCAGCCGGGCGGAGCGCTGGTCGGGGTCACCGGTCTCGGCGGCCTCCAGGTAGGCGGCCAGGGAGACCTTCGCGTCGACCACGATGTTCTTGCCGCCGGCCAGCCGTACCACCATGTCGGGCCGGAGCGCGCCGTCGGCGGTGGCCGCGTTCGCCTGCTCCTCGAAGTCGCAGAACCGCTGCATGCCGGCGATCTCGGCGACCCTGCGCAGCTGCAGCTCACCCCAGCGGCCCCCGGCCTCGGGCCGCTGCAGGGCGCGCACCAGGGCGTTCGTCTGGTCGCGGAGGCGGTCGTTGCTCTCCCGGACGATCTCGATGTGCCGGGCCAGCTCGGCGTGGGCGGCCCGCTGGCCCGACTGGGTGTCGCGCAGCTGCGCCTCGACGCGGGCCAGCGTGTCCTTCAAGGGCTCGATCAGGTGCTCGACCGCCTGCTTGCGCTGCTCCAGCTCTCCCGCGGCCTCGGCGCGGCCGGCCGCCATCCGGGTCTCGGCCAGCTCCAGGAAGCGCAGGTTGTTGACGTCGAGCGCGCGGGCCGACAGCGCCTGGAAGCGCTCGGCGAGCTGCTCCTCGACGTAGGCGACCTTCTCCTCGGCGGCCCTGGCCCGGGCCTCGGCGTCGGCCAGGCGGGCGACGGCGTCGGAGGCTCCGGCCGAGGCCCGGGCCCGGCCCAGCAGGAACCCGATCGTGAGCCCCGCCGCGAGCCCCACGGCGAGCTGGAAGGCGAGTGCCATGACGTTCATGCCCGCAGATGATCCCAGGTCCGGCGGCTCCCGCCCGGGCCGACACGCCTAGCGGACCGGCCGGGCCGTTCCGCTTGTGCGCACGCCCTCCATCACTCAAAGTTTCATTGTGAACACGTAAAGTAGGGGGAGTTCGTGAGTACACGTGCCTTACATCCGAAGACGGCGCCGGTGCTGGGGGCCGCACTCGTCATCGTCGCCACCGCCGGTGCCGCGGCGATCGGGCTCATCGCCGGTCAGGGGGGCGGGGAGCCGGGCGTGGCGGCGGCGGGCGTCGGCGCGGAGTCCCCGGCCGCGCTCACCTGGGGTCGGGGGGCCTGCGTCGACCGGCAGGGCGCCCGGTTCGACCTGGTCCCCTGCGCGGCCGCCGACGGCAGGGTCATCTCCGTGGTGGGCGCCCGCGCGCCCGAGTGCCCCGCCGAGACGGACGAGCTGGTCATGATCTCCGGTGCCCCGGCCGCGCCGGGGACGGCGGGGGAGGCCGGCGAGGTGGCCCCGCAGAGCCTGCGGGCGGGCCGTACGGCGTGCGTGCGCAGCCTGCGGGGACCG
>NZ_CDRNDK010000511.1:0-4132 GCF_977012225.1 Planomonospora algeriensis
CGCGGGCGCCCACGTGCTGGCCCCGGGCGTGGCGGAGGAGGCCCAGCTCGCCGCGGTCCGCAGGTGGGGGGTACGGCTGGCGCAGGGCCCGCTGCTGGTGCCGGGCCCCTCCGGCCGGGTCCACGTGCCGCTGCCGGTCGTCGAGCCGGAGCCGGCCGGGCTCCTGTTGGGCCCGAGGGTCCAGGAGTTCCTGCTGCCGGCGGTGACGCTCCCCTACGAGGCGACCGCGGAGGAGGCCGTGGAGACCTTCAGCGGCGAGCCCTCGATCACCAGCGTGATCCTGGTCGACGAGTACCAGCGGCCCAAGGGCAGCCTGGACCGCAGCCGCTTCCTGCTCGCCATCGCCAGCCGGTACGGCCACGCGCTGCACGGCAAGAAGCCCGCCGCCCGCCTGGCAGACCCCGTCCGCGCGGTCCCGAAGACCACCCCCGCGATCGCGCCATGCAGGTCGCGGGTCGCGACGCCGAACGCGTCTACGACGACCTGGCCGTCATCGACGAGGTGGGCCGGTGCATGGGCATCGTGCGGGTCTCGGACCTGATCCGCCAGGTCGCGGGCATGCAGGGGATGCCCGGGGCACAGGGGGCACAGGAGCCCCGGCCGGCTCCGGCGACGCACGGGACGCGGCTGCCCTGAGCGCGCGGCCGGGGGATGGACCCGCCCCCGGGGAGGGTACCGGCCCGGGGGCCTGAGAGGCTGAAGCGGCCGTGGACGGTGGCCCGGGGCGACCGTGCGGCGGAGAGCCGGCGGGGACGCCGCGCGGTCGGCGTGCGGGACGGACCTGTCGGGAGTCGACCTGTCCGGAGCCCACCTGATGGACTCCGACTTCGCCGCCGCCCGATGCGACCGGGCGGGGTTCGGCGGGGCGACGTTCTTCCAGTGCGGGTTCGAGGATGCCGCAGGCGAGGGCGCCTCCTTCCACGGTGTGCGCGCCACGCTGAGCCGGTGGCGGCGGGCCGGGCTTCCCCGGGCGTCCTTCTGGGAGGCGCTCCTCTCCCACGCCGATTTCCAGGATGCCGGGTTGGAGGAGGCGGCGTTCGATCTGGCCACCGGTGAGGAGGCGGACTTCCGGCGGGCCCGGCTCGTCCGCGCGTCGTTTCGGAGGGCCGGGCTGCCGGGGGCGGACTTCCGGGGAAGCGACCTGCGGGACGCCGACTTCAGCCTCGCCGATCTCACCGGCGCCGACTTCACCGGGGCCCTTCTCGACGGGGCGACGTTCGGCGGTGCGGCCCTCGACTCGGCGCGTTTCGACGGGGATCCGCCCGCTGCCGAGCCGCGGCCGCCCGCCGTCGACCGCGCGTCGGCACTGCGGGAGTACCTGCGCCGCGGAGACGCGGAGCGGGCCGTCGAGCTCTACCACCGCAGGCCGGGCGCGTGGGTCTGGGATGCGCTGGACGGCCGGGACCTGCAGCGGGACGCGACCGGCGAACTGCTCGCCGACGAGGCGCCGCTCGTCGTGCATCGCGCCTGCCGGGCCGCGGCGGACCTCGCCCGGAGGGAGGGCACGGCGCTCGACGTCGTCGGGGAACTGGCCGCGCTGCTGGCCTGCGGCACCGCGGTGCACGCGCCCGAGCACGGGGGGCAGAGGCGGTTCACGATGGATCCCGGCAGGGAGGCCGCGTTCGCCCTGGGCCGTCTCATGCGCCATGCGGACACCGGCGCGTCCGCCGGGGCGGCGCTGCGCGCGGGTCTGAGCGGCAAGGCGGTGGTGACGGAGCGCTGCGCCGCCGGCCTGGTGGTGCATCTGGCGGGGGAGGGCCGGTGGGACGAGATCGGGGAGATGCTCTCGTCGGGCAGGCCGCGCGTCCGCAAGGGTGTGGTCCTCGGCCTCGAACGGCGTCTCAGCGACGCGGGAGAGACCGCCAAGTGGGAGGAGAAGGCGAGGAGGCCCCCGCCGGAGGACATCCGTTCCGCCTTCGCGCTGCTGGAGGAGCTGCGCGCGCATCCCGACCCCGGGCTCGCCGCGCTCGCCCGGACTCGCAGGCGGTCCGTGGACTGGGTCCGCCGGTACTTCACCGACCTCGAAGGGCCACACGACGAAGGGCATGCCTGACCGGGCCCGGAGGGCGGAGCGGGGCGCCCGGCCTTCCCGGTCTCGTCAGGGCCGCGCCGAGACGGTCGTCAGGGCCGCGCCGCGACCTCGGCGGACCCCAGCGGGAGCCGGGCCGTCACGACCGTGCCGCCGCCCGGCCGCGCCTGCACGGCGCATGTGCCGCCCACCTCCGCGGTGCGCTCGCGCATCGAGGCGAGGCCCACGCCCGGTGTGTGCCGCGCCGGCATCCCGACGCCGTCGTCCTCGACCCGCACGACCAGCTCGTCCCCGGGGGCGCCGGACCCGCCCGACCCGTCGCCGGCGGCGCAGGTCACGACCACCCGTGCGAGGTCCGCCCGCGCGTGCCTGCGCACGTTCGTCAGCGCTTCCTGCACGATCCGGTAGGCCGCCAGCTCCAGCGACGGCGGCAACTCCTCCACCTCGACCTCGACCTCGACCCGTACGCCCGGCACCTGCGCGGCCGCCTTGAGCGCGCCCTCCAGCCCCAGACGGTCGAGTACGGGCGGACGCAGCCCCGCCACCAGCTGGCGCACCGACACCGCGGTCGCGGCGAGGTCCGCCTCGGCCTGGTCCAGCAGCGGACGGCCGCCGGCCGGATCGCGCCTGGCGGCGTCGAGCATGAGGACTACGCCGGTCAACGCCGGCCCGAGCCCGTCGTGCAGCTCCCGGCCCAGCCGCCTGCGCTCCTCCTCGCGCGCCACCCTGATCCGCTCGCGCGAGCGCCGCAGGTCGGCGGCCAGCCGTACGGCGTGGGCCAGCTCCGCCAGGTGGGTGGACATCACGGTCAGCGACTCCCCGCCCTGCGTGGCGCCCGACACCAGCAGCCGCCCGACGTCCTCGCCGTGCCAGGTGAGCGGCAGCGAGCGGGGCCGCTCGCCCAGCGCGCCGCCGGAGAACAGCTCGCCGTCGACCTCGACGCCCACGCCCCGCGCGCCGAGCCATCGGCGCAGCACCGACACGGCGCTCGCCAGCGCCTCGGCCGGGTCGCCCGCCTCCTGCACGGTACGGCTGAGCCGGTCGGCCGCCCGGTACGGGTCGCGTTCGACGCCGAACAACCGGTCGACCGGCCCCTGCAGCTTCCGGCGCACCGGCTGGAAGAGCGCGCCGACCGACATCACCGCGCCCAGCCCGGCGGCGGGGCCGAACCCGCCCGCCAGTCTGTCGCCCGCCCAGATCATCACGATGTAGCCGGCGGCGAGCACGACGGTCAGCGTGCCGTACACGAGGGTCCTGTTGAGGACGACGCGGATGCCGTAGAAACGGTGCCGCAGCACGGCGGCGACGATGGAGATCGGCACGCCGGCGGCGATGAGGAGCTGGATCGTCTCCAGCGCCATGTTCTCGCCGCCCACGGTGAACAGGGTTCTGGCCAGCCAGAATCCCATGAAAGCGACCATGGTGCCGACGCACCAGGCGATCTGCCGGCGCACCTCGGGGCCGACCGCCCGGTAGCGGAAGGCGAGAGAGGCCGCCGACAGCGTGTAGAGCGGCAGCATGGCCCAGCCGACGTGGGTCTCGGCCGTCCACGGCAGTGTGCCGAGGGCGTCGATCGCCAGCGGGTTGTCGAACGGCATGCCGAGCTCCAGCTCGGGCTGGGGGAGGACCGCCATGAGGAAGGAGTGGCCCGCGCACAGCGCGATCACTCCCCACAGCACCGGCCGCCAGCGCGGGGATGGCAGGCCTCCGTCGGGGTACAGCAGGGGCATCAGTCCTCCCACCGCTGAGACCGGCGGCATCCACAGCCACAGTCCCACCCAGCCGGCGAGCGGGAGCAGCGGGTGGTCGGGGGCGTGCAGGTGCATCCAGTACGCGGTGTTGTAGGCCAGTTCGTACAGCGCCCAGGTGACGCCGGTCGCCCACAGCAGCCACGGGAACGGCAGCCGCGGGCGGTAGGTGATCAGGAAGGCGCCGGCGGCGGGGAACAGCAGCCCCAGCGGGTCGACCGGCACCATCAGCACGCCGCCCCAGCCGCTCTTCCACGCCAGCCAGGTGGACACGCCGATGGCCAGGGGCGCCAGCACCGCCCCCGTCCAGGCCGCGGCGACGACGGCGCGGCGACGCCACGAGAAGGGCGGCGGC
>NZ_CDRNDK010000512.1:0-4131 GCF_977012225.1 Planomonospora algeriensis
GCCACCACTCGAAAGAGCCGCGGGCACCTCAACCCCGCTTAACTTCGAAGAGCCGTCATGACCCGGCGACGAGATCGGAGCCGAGGATCAGGACGAATGGAGCACCTGCACGCACGCCTGCCGGTTAGGGGGTGAGTGCGGCGCGCAGCAACACCGTCCTCCCGCCGGGCGTGCGAGGAGCGTAGGCTCACCGGGCGTGGACCTCGACTTCATCTGTGTGCACGCCGGGCGCCCGGCGGCCGGGCTGACCCGGCGCGACGTGGCCCGCGCGCTCCTCGCCGTGCCCTCGGGGGTGGCGCTGGTGGCCCTCGCCGATCTGCGGCGGGCCATGCTGGCGGCGGGCAACCCGCTCTCGGCGGTCTTCTGGGAGTCGGCCAGGGCGACGCTGGGGGCGATCGAGTCCGGGAGCGCGACGATCGGCGACGTACAGCGCTGGCTGGAGGCCACCGGGACCGAGCCGCTGCTGCTGACCCGGAGCTTCTTCGTCTGGCCGGAGGAGGACGAGCGGGGGCCGGTCGCCGGGGAGATGTTCGGCAGGCTCGTGGCCCACCTGGAGGGGCTCGTCGCGGTGGGGGAGATCGACCCGGACGCGCTCGCCCGGGGCGACGAGGCGGCCCGCAAGGCGTATGAGGACCTGCAGGAGGAGTGGCTGTCCGGCCCGCTCCCCGACGGCCGGGTCCCCGGACTCGTGGTGAGCGACGAGCAGGACGAGGAGCTGTTCGCGGCCTGGGACGAGGAGGAGGCCTTCGCCCTCGACGAGCTGCGGCGCATCCTCGCCGGGCTGCCCGACCCGGTACGGCCCGAGGCCGAGCTGCGGGCCGCCTGCGCGCGGCTGCGCGAGGTGCTGGCCGACCCCGGATACCCCGGGAACGTGCTGCGGGCGTGCGCCGGATACGGTGACGGGCCGCTGCCCGCCGACGACGAGGAGCTCTGGCTGGCCGTCGCGGCCGGCATCGCCGGACCGGTCTCCGACCTTCCGGAGGACGACGACGCGGTGGAGGAGTTCGCCGACGTGGAGAGCGAGCTCAGCGCCGAGGACTCGGCGCTGGCCTCGCTGTGCGCGATCCACCACGCCGACTGGCTGGCCGCGGTGGCCGCGCTGGCCAGGCGCGGACCCGGGGTGCTGGCCTCACCCGAGCGGGTCGCGCGGCTCATCGCCGAGTCCGACGACATCGACGTGGACATGGACGAGCCGGAGGACCTGGAGGCGACCGAGGCGCTGTTCGGCGCGGTCACGCCCCTGTGGGAGTCGCTGGGAATCGTCGACCGCAGCGGGATCCTCACCCCGCTGGGTCACTGGGGCCTGCCGCGGGCGCTGGAGCGGGCCTGGTCGTCGACGGACGCGCTCGGCGACTGACGTCCGCCGGCGCGGACCGGGTGGTGACGGACGGCCGCCCGCGGAGGGCCCGGCCGCCGTGCCGCGGCCGGACCGGTGCGGGCCCCGGGCCTACTTGGCCTGGGCGGCGCCGTCCGGCTCGCTGTCCGCGTCCTCCAGGTCGGTCTCGGAGGGCAGCTCGATCTTCGAGATCTGCTTCCTCATCGACTTGACGAGCAGGAAGAGCGCGAGGCCCATCGCCGCCACGACCAGGAACCCCAGGAGACCCGGACTGACGTCACCCTTGGGGACGATGTCGAATGCAATCACACCCCAAGTCTGCCACCGCGGGTCCGTGGTCGGGTCAGGGGCAGGAGGCGGGGCTCACCTCGTCGGCGTGGATCCCGGCGAAGAGGTCGTCCTCGGGCAGCTCGGTGTCCACCAGGGAGCGGGACAGGTGGTAGTCCTCGGTGGGCCAGATCTCGCGCTGCAGGTCGCGCGGGCAGACGAACCAGAACCCGTCGGGGTCGACCTGGGTGGCGTGCGCGAGCAGGGCCTCGTCGCGGACCTGGAAGTAGTCGCCGCAGGGGACGCGGCTGGTCACCGGCCACTTCTGCGGACGGTCCTCCCAGCGGGCGATCCAGTCGGCGTACGGCGAGCCGATGCCGCGCGCGGTCATGGCCTCGTGCAGCGCCTCGAAGCGGTCCTTGGTGAAGCCCATGTGGTAGTAGAGCTTGAGCGGCTGCCAGGGCTCGCCGGCCTCGGGATAGCGGTCGGGGTCGCCGGCGGCCTCGAAGGCCTCCACCGAGACGCGGTTGGTCATGATGTGGTCCGGGTGCGGGTAGCCGCCGTCGTCGTCGTAGGTCAGGATGACGTGCGGCCGGAACTCCCGGACCGCGGCGACCAGCGGCGCCGAGGCGACCTCCAGCGGCTGCAGCGCGAAGCACCCCTCCGGCAGCGGCTCGGTCTCGTCCTCGGGCAGGCCGGAGTCCACGAAACCCAGGAAACGCTGCTTCACCCCGAGGATCTCGCGCGCCCGCTCCATCTCCAGGCGCCGGACCTCGCCGATGTTCTCCAGGATGTCGGGGCGGTCCATCTTGGGATTCAGGATCGAGCCCCGCTCCCCTCCGGTGAGGGTGCATACGAGCACGTCCACGCCTTCGGCGACATAGCGCGCCATCGTGGCGGCGCCCTTGCTCGACTCATCGTCGGGATGCGCGTGAACGGCCATCAGTCTCAGCGGTGCACTCACGGGCTCGACGTCTCCTCTTTCAGTGATGCGGCTCTGACCCCCGCCGGCCTCGCGGCTTGGCCTGGATCACTCCAGGGAGAGGTTAGTTTCTCTATGGCGGTCGCGAGAGCGGGGCCCCCGCGAGGGACAATTGTCTCGGATAACGCCGAGGTAGTGCAGGGAGATTCCGTCATGGCCACCAGCGAGGCCGGCAAGGGCCGATTCGAGGGCCCCGTTCTCGGCACCCCGGGCGACTTCCCCGACCGTCCGGAGCGCCGGGGGCGCTTCGTCGTCCACGTGGTGATCGCGATCCTGTGCGCGGTGACGGCGGGCGGGTGGGGGTACGTGATGTGGGCGGCCAAGGGCGAGACCGAGGTCATCAAGCAGATCATCGCGTTCGACGTCGGCCGGCCCGACTCCGCGCAGATCACCTTCGAGGTGATCAAGCCCTCCGACCGGGCCGCCGTGTGCCGGTTGCGCGCCATGGACGTCGGCCACGCGGAGGTCGGGAGCCGAGAGCTGGACATTCCCGCTGGTGAGGGATATGTCAGGCTTACCGAACGGCTAGAGACCAGTGCTCAGGCCACTTCCGCTGACGTCGAGTACTGCTATCTCGTATAGTGAGACATTTGGGGAAGCGTTCAGCCGGTTAACTTGTTAGCCTGTCGAGATTCGATCGTCCGCTCATCCCCAGCACGATGCCCCACAGAGGAAGCAAGGAGAACCCGTGGCCGACTCCCACATCGAGAGCGTCACCTGGCTCACTCAGGAGGCGTACGACCGCCTGAAGGCGGAGTTCGAATACCTCTCGGGGCCCGGGCGCGTCGACATCGCCAAGAAGATCGAAGCCGCCCGCGAAGAGGGCGACCTCAAGGAGAACGGCGGCTACCACGCCGCCAAGGACGAGCAGGGCAAGATGGAGGCCCGCATCTTCCACCTCCGCCAGATCCTGGACACCGCCAAGGTCGGCGAGGCGCCGCGCACCGAGGGCGTCGTCGGGCCCGGCATGACCGTCACCGTCCGGTTCGAGGGCGACGACGAGGAGGTGGCGTTCCTGCTGGCCTCCCGTGAGGAGAGCGGCGCCCCGATCGACGTCTACTCGCCCAAGTCCCCGCTGGGCGCGGCGATCAACGGCAAGAAGGTCGGCGAGAAGGCCACCTACACGATGCCGAACGGCCGCTCCAACACCGTGGAGATCCTGGAGGCCGTGCCGTACAACGGCGGCAACTGACCCGCGAGGACGGTTGGACCGATCCGCCGGGACAGGGTCCCGGCGGATCGCCATGTCTCCGGGGGGATTTCCATTCCCGCCGGTGACCATGGTGCGGGTAGTGACTGTTTTGGCGGGTTCGCGTGCATCCGGCGGCGGAGTACGGCAGGCTCGTGGAGCCGGGCCGCTCCGATGAGGGCCGGGTGGAACGGACGGGGTTCGACCGAGGGGGAGGCGACGTGTTCGAGCGGCGGACACGTTTCTCCGACGTGATCCGGGAGGTCGGTCGCGACCTCGCCTACCGCCCGCGCCTGCGGCCCGGCGGGCGCACCGCCGGCGTGCCGGGGCGCTCCATCCCGGCGGCCGCGGTGCCGG
>NZ_CDRNDK010000513.1:0-4118 GCF_977012225.1 Planomonospora algeriensis
GGACGGCGTCGACGGCGGCGGGACGGCCGCGCTGGACGGCGGCGAGCAGGTCGTAGGCGCGGCGGGCGAGGGGGGCCTGCGGATGGCCGGTCGTCCGGGCGGTCTCCAGCACCCCCCCGGACCAGGAGCACGTGCTTGCTGCGCTGCGCGGCGGCGAGCCGGGCGACCGCGTCGGAGCCGCCACCGCCGGCGGCCAGTGCCGAGAACACCTCGGCCGGTATGCGGTGCTCACGCAGTTTCATGGGCGTGTTCCTTGGTCCGTGCCGACAGGTCGGCTTCGACGGTGTGTCTGACGTGCTCGATGAGGCGGAGGAGGTCGGGGCAGTAGACCGAGGGGTTGGCGAACCCGTGCCCCTCCCGGTAGCGGTGGGCGTACAGGCCGCCGCCGCAGACCCTGCCGACGGGACAGCGGCGGCAGGCGTCGGACAGGGCCAGCTCGCCGATCTGCCGGGCGGCGACGGCGGGCAGGAGCAGGACGTCGTCGAAGGAGTCCCGGGCCACGTGCAGCCCGGTCTCGGGGGCTCCCCGGTAGGCCGACTTCAGGAAGTCGGACTGCTCGATGCCGCCGTCGGTCTCCACCACCACCATGGCCGCGGGGGACAGCCCCACCTGCTCGCTCGCCGACGCGCCGCCGAGGAGGAGGTGGATGATCTCACCGAACATCCGGACCCGGGTGGACCGCCGGGGCGAGCGGTACCAGCGGTCGAAGACCGGGATCAGCCAGTCGGCGTACGGCGCGGCGCCCGGATCCGCGTCCCGGCCCGGGGGCGGCGCCGACCAGTTGCCGTGCGGGAGCAGGAAGTCGACGGCGGGCGGATCGAAGGCGAGCAGGGCCTCGTAGGCGCCCACGGGGTCGTTCCTGAGATCGACGGTGCACAGCAGGCCGCCGAAGAGACGCCGGTAGGCGGGAGAGGTGAGCAGGCCGAGCGCCTCCACGACCATGGCGTGGCTGCCCTGCCCGTTCGCGCGGCGGCGGCTGCGGTCGTGCATCGCCTCGTCGCCGTCGAGGCTGACCCCGACGCGCACGTCCAGTTCGTCGAAGAGGTCGAGGTAGCGGCGGTCGAGCAGGGTGGCGTTGGTCTGCAGCGTGACGCGCACGCGCGTCCCGCCGCCGGCCTCGGCGCGGACCCGGGTGACGAGGTCGCGGATGGCCTCCCGGCCGGCGAGCAGGGGCTCGCCGCCGTGCAGGACGACCTCGACCTCGTCGAGGGCATGGGCGCGGGCGTGCTCGGCGATCCGCGCGGCCGTGGCGGCGAAGGTCTCCGGCGCCATCCTGCGCGGTCGGCCGAGCCAGCTGTCGTCGGCCATCTCGTACATGTAGCAGTACGCGCAGGCGAGGTCGCAGCGGCTGTGGATCTTCAGGATGAACTGCCGGAACGGAGTCGGCCGCCAGCCTCCGGCCATCAGTTCCCCGACATCGAGGGTCGACGGCCATTCGCGCACCGCTGATCAGCCTCCGCGTTGAGACCACGTTACGTAGCGCAGGATAGAGGAGGGATGTCCGCATCGCAGCGGAAACCGCAGCGGAAACCGCCGGGTGTCGCGTCCGCACCCCATGACGATTCCGGCCTCTGCGGGTCAGGATCTTGACTATCGATGCGAAGTCAGGCGAAATAGGAAATGGCGCAAGAGAGGTGTGCCGCGGTTGCCAAGAAAACCTGAAACCGAAAATCTGCCACCCGAAAACATGTTTCCGGCAATGCTCGACGTGGACGGATTGCTGGCCTCGGGATGGCAGCCGTCGGCTTTCCGGCAGTTCATCCTGAAGATCCACAGCCGCTGCGACCTCGCCTGCGCGTACTGCTACATGTACGAGATGGCCGACCAGTCCTGGCGGTCCCAGCCGCGCCGCATGTCGGAGGCGATCGTCGACCGCACGGCGCGGCGGATCGCCGAGCACGCCCTTGCGCACGACCTGGCCGAGGTGGAGGTGATCCTCCACGGCGGGGAGCCGCTCCTGGCCGGTCCGGACCTCATCTCCCTGGCCGTGCACACGATCAGGGCGGCCGCCGCCGACGTCGGCACCCGTGTGCGGGTGGCGGTGCAGACCAACGGCCTGCGGCTCGACGAGACCTTCCTGACCCTGTTCGAGAACCTGGAGATCCGGGTGGGGGTGAGCCTGGACGGGGACGAGGAGGGACAGGACCGGCACCGGCGCTTCGCCGGCGGGAGGGGCAGCCACGCGGCCGTCACCGCCTCGCTGCGCAGGCTGACCTCGAGCCGCTTCCACCATCTGTTCAGCGGGCTGCTGTGCACCGTCGACGTCCGCAACGACCCGGTGGCCACCTACGAGGCGCTCCTGGCGTTCGACCCGCCCGCCGTCGACTTCCTGCTCCCGCACGGCAACTGGGCCACGCCCCCGCCCTTCCGGGACCCGGCCTCGTCCGCCACGCCGTACGCCGACTGGCTGATCCCGATCTTCGACCGCTGGTACGGCTCGCCCGCCGGCGAGACGGAGATCAGGCTGTTCACCGAGATCATGCGGCTGCTGACCGGGCGCGCCTCGCGCACGGAGGCGGTCGGGCTGTCCCCGGTGCGCATGGCGGTCGTCGAGACGGACGGGAGCATCGAGCAGTCGGACATCCTCAAGTCCAGCTACCACGGGGCCGCCGTGACGCGCATGCACGTCCTGCGCGACTCCTTCGACGCCGTGCTCGCCCACCCGGCCATCGCCGCGCGGCAGATCGGCGAACTGGCGCTGGCGCAGACCTGCCTCGAGTGCGACCTCGTCAAGATCTGCGGCGGCGGGCTCTACGCCCACCGCTACAACGCCGGCACCGGATTCCGCGCCCCCTCGGTCTACTGCCCCGACCTGTACCGGCTCATCAGCCACATCCACGCCACCCTCGCCCGGGACGTCGCCCTGCTGAAGGGAAGCCGATGAACCTCTCCGCCCGCCCCCTCCCCGACGGGACTCTGACCGAGCTGGCGGCGGGCGGGGGAGGGGCCGCCGCCGTGCGCGCGCTGCGGGAGGCGCAGCGCGCGAAGACCATGCTGCTGGTCCGCGGCGTCGTGGAGGAGGCGGCCGAGACCCGCCACCCGCACGCCGGCCTGGCGGCCGACGCCTACGACCTGCTGGTGGAGGCGGAGGGGCGCGCCGCGGACGCGGTCGGCCGGGTGCTGACGCACCCGGCGGCCGGGGGCGTGGGCGTGGCGGACCTACCGGTCGCTGCGGCGCAAGGCCGGAGCGGAGGACCCGGGCAGGCTGGGGAGCGCTGGCCGCGGCCGCCGCGGTCGGCTCGCGGACACCGTGCAAGGTCCGGCTCCCCGTCACCGACGGGGGCGTCATGCTGCCGTCCCTGGGACTGCTCACCGCCCCCGCCGGGGCGGGGCCGGTGACCGACGTCGTCGTGCGGCCCGACGGAGCCGGGGCCGAACTCGTGATCGGCCCCGCCACGGTCCGGGCCGACCCGCTGCGGGACGGACCGGGCTGGCAGGCGCTGCACCGGCTGACCGGGCCGCCCGGTTTCAGTCCGCTCGTCGACGACCTGGACCCCTACCGCTGGGTGTCGGCCGACGCCGTCGAGGAGAGGCTGAGCCCGGAGCGGCGCCGCTGGTGGGGATCGTGCCTGCGGGACGCCTGGCGCATCCTCACCGCGCACCACGGGACCGTCGCCGAGGAGGTGGCCGGGACCATCTCCGTCCTCACCCCCATCCGGGCGCCCGCCTCCGGGCAGAACAGCGCGACGTCCCGGGAGACGTTCGGGACCATGGCGCTCTCGGAGCCCCTGCACGGGCTGGGGTTCGCCGAGACCTTCGCCCACGAGGTCCAGCACGCCAAGCTGACCGCGCTGACCGACCTGGTGGACCTCACGCTGCCGGACGACGGGCGGCGCCACTACGCGCCGTGGCGCCCCGACCCGCGCCCGGTCTACGGGCTGCTGCAGGGCGCCTACGCCTACCTGGGCGTGGCGGCGTTCTGGTGGCGCCAGCGGGAGTTCGAGACGGGCGGGACGGCCCTGCGCGCGAACGTGGAGTTCGCCCGGTGGCGGGAGGGGGCCCACCTCGTCACCGGCACCCTCGCGGACAGCGGCCGCCTGACGGAGCGCGGCCGGGAGTTCGTCGCCGCGATGAGGGGGCGCGCTGGAGCGGCTGCTGGCCGAGCCGGTGGACGCCGC
>NZ_CDRNDK010000514.1:0-4115 GCF_977012225.1 Planomonospora algeriensis
CCCCAGCGGGCGACCGCTGGAATCCCCCGCCTTTAGGCGGGGGAGGAAGTCAATCCTGGTCCTCCTGGTGGGCGGCCTGCACGAGAGTAGACGCCGAATGCGGATCATGCCATCGGCCGTCGCAATCGTGATCGGCGCGTGAGGCGGGCCGGCGCCCGCCACCCCTCGGGAGGGCGTCCGCGGGTCCTCGGGGAAGGCCGCCGCCGGCCTCCGGGGAGGGGCCCGGTGGGTTCAGGGGAGGACCCGGCGGGCGATGTCCACGAGGAGCTCGCGGGGGACCTCGACCGCAGTCTCCCCCTCCAGGACGTGCCGGAGCCCGGACAGGGCCTCGGCGTCGGTCACGTGGAGCCCCTGCACGACGATGGTGCCGCGGTCGGTCTCGTAGAGGGAGGGGCAGGCGCCCGCCTCCGACGTGGAGCCGAGAAACCGCAAACGCATGATGGGTCCTTCCCGAACGGCATCGCAACGCAATTGCGCGCAATCCTAAAATGGATCAAAGAGGAAAAACAGGCTGGATCGCTGAACTCTCAGGAATCTGGAAGCGGCGAGCCTGCTCGCCGGGACACCACGGTCCGTCGCAACCCGCCCGCCCGCCGGTCGGCGTCGTGCGGTCCGTGCACCGGTCGGCGTCCCGCGCCGCGTCGCGGTCTCTCACATCTGGCGCGGTACGGATCACATCCGGCGCGGTACGGATCACGCCCGGTGTGGCACGGACCGCGCCGCCGCTCACAGCAGGGCGCGGGGGATGTCCGTCACCGCGGCGCGCAGTTCCTCGCCCAGCGCCTTGGCCTGGGCGTCCAGGCGGGGGCTGGAGGCGACGCCCCGGCCGAGGAGCCCGTGGACGACGAAGTTGAGGGCGAGCAGGTTGGGCAGGTCGAAGCGCTCGACCACCAGACCGGCGGTCTCCGGGAGGAGCTCCCGCAACCGCCCGACCGTCAGGTGCTCCGAGAGCCACGCGAACCGCTCGGCGGTCCCGGTCCAGACACCGAGGTTGGCGTTGCCGCCCTTGTCTCCGGAGCGGGCGCCGACGATCGTCCCCAGCGGCGCCCGCAGGGTCGGCCCCCCTCCGTCCGGAAGCGACGCCCGCACGGCCTCCGCCCGGGTGGAGGCCGTCACGGGCGCCTCCCGTACGGTCTCGCTCTCCCGGGCGGACCCGCTCTCCCGCCTGCTCCCGGTCCCCCGGCGATCCGGGGCGGGGGAGGGCGCCGCCGCGCCGGAGGCGTCGAAGGGCACCTCCTCGCCGTCGAGCAGGACCCGGGGACGGACGGCGTCCGCAGGCACCAGGCACGGCCAGTAGACCCCGTACGGCGAGGCGTCCCCCGGAGGGGCCAGGCCGTGGAAGCCCGGGTAGGAGGCCAGTCCGGTCTCGACCACGGCCGCGGAGAACGCGCGTCCGGCCTTCCCGCGGTCGGGGTCCATCACGGTGACGCGGAGCAGGGCCGTGCCCGCGAGCGGGGTGAGCTCGACGTGGACCTGCTCGAAGGAGTCCCGCGGCACGCGGGCCCACAGGGCGTCCAGCGCGAGCCGGGCCTTGGTCTCGACGTCCAGGCCGGTCAGCACCATGGTCATGGTGTTGCGGTAGCCCGCCGGATAGGTGACCGCCACCTTGAGCGTCTCCGGCGGCGCCTCGCCGCGCACCCCGGAGATCCGGACGCGGTCCGGGCCCTGCTGCTCCAGCCGGATCGTGTCGAACCGGGCCGTGACGTCCGGCCCGAGGTAGCGCGGGGAGCCGATCTCGTACAGCAGCTGGGCGGTGACCGTGCCGACCGAGACCGTCCCTCCGGTCCCGGGGTGCTTGGTGATCACACCGGACCCGTCGGCCTCCAGCTCCACCAGCGGGAACCCGCAGTGCGGCAGGTCGGGCACCTCGCCGAAGAACGCGTAGTTGCCGCCGGTCGCCTGGCAGCCGCACTCGATGACGTGCCCGGCGACCACCGACCCGGCCAGCGCGTCGTGGTCGCCGGGGCCCCAGCCGTACCGCCAGATGCCCGGACCGGTGACCAGCGCCGCGTCGGTGACGCGGCCGGTCACCACCACGTCCGCCCCCGCCGAGAGCGCGGCGGCGATCGGCCGCCCGCCCAGGTAGGCGTTGGCGGTCAGGGGCGTCGCGGTGAGCCGCTCCCCGGTGTCGGCGTTGACCGCGTCGCCGAGGACGCCGAGGTCGCCGGTGAGGTCGTCACCGGTCACGCAGGCGACCCGGGCCCGCAGTCCGAGCCGCCGGCCAGCTCGGACACCGCCGCGGCGCACCCGGCCGGATCCAGCCCGCCCGCGTTCGACACGATCCGGATGCCCCGTTCCAGGCAGGTGCCGAGGACCTGCTCCAGCTGCGCCAGGAACGTCGGCGCGTACCCGGGGCGGCCCTTCAGGCGGTTGCCCGCCAGGATCAGCATGGTCAGCTCGGCGAGCCAGTCGCCGGTGAGCACGTCGATCGGCCCGCCCCCGACCATCTCCCGGGCGGCCGAGAGCCGGTCGCCGTAGAAGCCGGAGCAGTTGGCGACGCGCAGCATCAGGCGCCCGCCGACGGCTCCGGCCGCGGCACCCAGGAGGGCAGGCGCTTCTCCATGAAGGCGGCGATGCCCTCCTGGCCCTCGGCGGAGGTGAACCGCTGGGCCGACAGCTCGGCCATCCGGCGCATGCCCTCCTCCACCGGGAGGGCCGGCACGGTCCGCACCAGCTGCTTGGTGATCGCCAGCGCCTCGGGGCCGCCGCGCAGCAGCATGTCCGCGTAACGGGCGACGACGGCGTCCAGCTCCTCCTCCGGGACGGCCCGGGTGAGCAGGCCGATCTCCTGGGCGCGGGCGGCGTCGAAGACCTCGCCGGTGAGGAGGTACTCGGCCGCGGCCCGCGGGTCCAGCCGCCGCAGCACGGTCACCGCGATCATGGCGGGCACCACGCCCAGCCGGACCTCGGTGAACGCGAACGAGGCCGAGTCCGGCGCGATCGCGAAATCGCACGCCGCCACCAGCCCGAGCCCTCCGGCGCGCGCGGTGCCGTTCAACCGGCAGATGACCGGCTTGGGACTCTCCCAGATCATGCTCATGATCTCCGGGAACGACGCCGTCACCGGCGCCTCGTGCGCGCCGCCCGGCTCGGAGCGCTGCTCCTTCAGGTCCGCCCCGGCGCAGAACACCGGCCCGGTCCCGGTCAGGACGATCAACCGCACGCTCTCGTCGGCCAGCGCCCAGTTGAGCCGGTCCTCCAGGTCGCCGAGCAACCGCACGGACAGCGCGTTGCGATTGCGCGGCGAGTCGAGCGTGATCGTGGCGATCCCGCCGGACACCTCCTTGCGCACCAGCCGCTCCACCGGCCAACCCCCGTCGGTGTTCATTTCGCCCACTTCCTCGTCGGCGCGCCGCGGACGGGCCGTCTCCCGTCCCGCCTGGCGCGTTCACCCATCGCTCGCAGCGTGAAGGCCCCGGAATTCAGGCCGGGGCCCTCGACTCCGGCTCCCCGATCACGGCCAGTACGGCTCCCGCCTCGACCTGGCGGCCCGGCACCGCGTCCAGCCCGGTCACCGTGCCCGCGGCGGGCGCGGTGATCGGGTGCTCCATCTTCATCGCCTCTAATACCACGACCACCTGCCCGGCGGTGACCCGATCGCCGGATGCCACCTCGACGCGCAGCACGGTACCGGGCATGGGCGCGAGCAGTGAGCCGGGGGCCGGTCGCTCGACCGGCTCGGGCAGGCGGGGCAGCGGCGTGAGCCGTACGGAGCCGAGGGGGGAGTCCACGTACGCCACGCCGCCGTGGTGGGAGACCTCGAAGCGGTGCCGTACGCCGCGGGTCTCCAGGACCACCAGGTCCGGTGTGGCGCCGATCAGGACGGTGTCCGGGAACCCGTCGGCCCGCAGGCCGTCCCGCGTGATCCGGTAGGCGACCGTGCGGACGGCGTCGCCGCCGGACGGGTCCGGGCCGGTCGCACCGGCCGTGCTCCCGGCGCTCTCCGTGCTCCCGGTGGTCTCGGCGGTCCTGGTGCCTCCGGTGCCTCCCGCGGTCCCGGTGGTCCCCGCGCCGACCGCGAAGGCGGCGTGCTGCGGTTGGGAGACCACGTTGCGCCACCCGCTCGGCAGCCCCGCCTGCACGGTCGCCGCGGCCCGGTTCACGGCGGCCCGGGC
>NZ_CDRNDK010000515.1:0-4096 GCF_977012225.1 Planomonospora algeriensis
GTTCAACCTGCAGATCCGTGCACTAGGCCGGACACACATCTGCGGAACGCAGGGGCCTGGTTCGCCAGCAGAGCGACCACGTAGCCGCCGAACGCGAGGTTGCCGGACGCCTTGGCCATGCGCAGGGCGTGGAACAGGTAGCGCTGGGAGAGGGCCTGGCGGTCGGAGTCGTAGGCGCAGACGCCGGCCAGCGCGACCAGTCCGCCCGCGGCCCGGAACAGTCCCCGTCCCGTGCGATCGTCGCGGCTGCCTTTCAGCAGAGGCGTCACGCTGGTGTTGAGGAAGGCCACGATGCGCGGCCGTACCGGTATGCCGCCGACCCGACAGATCATCCGGCGAAGGTCGCGGTCACGACTGGATCGCTTTCACACGGGGCGTGAAACGGTTCCCACACTCATGGCCGATCACGCGCTTATGCCGACCTGGACGCGGACGGTCCACTGAGCGCATGAACTGGCCGGATGCAACCAAGATCGCTCCTGTCCCCACCCCGGAGGGAGCCGGACATGAACTCCGTCGCGTGCTGGAAGCCCACGGGATCGTCGCCGACGTCCACGACGGTTACGGCCTGGCGCTGGTCTCGGTCTGGGTGGGCCTGATCGTCTGGTGCGACGGGGAACGCTTCTGGTGGCGTACCGGCTGGGACGACCGGCGGCAGCGCTTCACCTACACGTGGCATCCGGCGGCCGATCCGGTCCGAGCTGCTCGGAGGATCGCGTTCCGGTACGCGGCGCTGCGCGCGGACTCCTCGCCGCCCGTGCTCGCCAACCCTGCGGCGGCCGGTGATGGTGCGCGCTGAGCAACTGAAGACGCGGCCCTCGCCGGATGCGGCACGTCGGGCGCGATGGCGACCACCACGGGCGGGCGACCGTGCGGTGATCGTCCAACTCCTGCACAGCCACGCCCATACCCGCGCGCATGCCACCGAGCTGCTCGGCCGGCACGGCACCATCGTGCGCCTCCTGCGGCGCGGTACCTTCGCCCTGGTCGAACTCGATCAGGAACCCTCACCCCTCCTCGGTGGGGTGCGGCGCTGGCACGTGCACATGGATGACCTGCTTGTTGATGCTGTTGAGCATCCACGCGAGGATCACAATCCGTACGGCGTCGGCCTGTCCGGTGTCGGTCGTGAGGTCATACGGCATGCGTGGCCGTCCGGACGACGAGAGAGCCTGTGCGGGGCCATGGTGCGGCCGGTACTGGTCGGCTCCTGGTCACCGCCGTTCCTGTCCACGCTGGAGAACGTGTGCTCGACCTGCGTTCACCTCGCTGAAAGCAATGGAACCGGCTCATAGCCGGGAGGAGTGGTCGGACGGTTGAGGGAATGACTTTGTTCCATGACCCCGCGACGGTCCACAACGACCCGAAAACCGGATGAGTGCCGGCTTCACGAAGTGGGACGATCCGGATCATGGCTAAAGGGAAGATCCTCCAGGACCTGAAGAGAGCACGACGTTCCGGCAAACCCGTGAGAGTCAGCCGCGAGATCGACGGTGCGGATCGACTCGATGCCTACGTGGCCGGCATCGGCCGCAAGTGGGTACTGCTGCACACCATCTCCGACGAACTCCATCTCGACGGCCACTCGGCCGTACGGCTCCGCGACATCACATGCGCGACGCGTTCGAACTGGAAGGGTGCATCCATGACCCATCGTGCCCTCGCCCTGCGCGGGGAGTGCGTCCGGTCTCCGGCCGGGGTCGACCTTGATTCCACCGCGGGTCTGATCGAGACGCTGACCGAAGCGTTTCCTCTCCTGGCCGTCTACATCGAGAAGATCGATCCCCATGTCTGCCACATCGGTCGTGCTCGCGGGATCACCCGGAAGAAGCGGTTGCGTCTCCAGGAGATCGGGCCGGCGGCGGACTGGGCACGTACCTACTCCACGAACAAGACAGCGGACATCACCCGGTTCGACGTCGGTGGCGGGTACATCGATGCCCTCCACGCAGTGGGCGGGACTCCACCGGAGCGTTGATCTTCGGCGATACAGCGTCTGTGTGACCACCAGTTTGGAAGACTGCGGTACGCGATCTGCTGACGTGCTGCGCTCCAGGCCAGAGCGGACAGCACTCTCTCCGCCGGCTCCCGTGATTCCCTTGGTCGACCGTCCGCACTGGCACGGATCTGGCACGCGTCACACCGAGCCTTCTGAGTTATGGAGCCCGGTGCCGCTGGTGCTCGCGGTGATATCTCCCATTCAACGATACGCCCGGTTTGTCAGTACGCGACTAGATAGCTTAGTCGCTGTCGAGCCGGGCAACGGGGGTCGGCTAACGACCGGGATGGAGGATTTCTCGTGCGAAGGACGATCGCATGCCTGTCGTTGGTGTTGCTTCTGTCCTCCTGTAACTGGTCCCATCGCCTTTCACCAGGCGGGTTCGAGGATCGCGCCCGAGAGGTGGTGGCGCGCTGGCAGGGATCGGCCGACGACCGTGCCTGGCGCGAAGGGTTCGTTTCGCTGGAGGCGATGAATCCACAGGGGTGGGCTCGCGTGGGCCATGTTCCGGCCTGGGCGAACAGAAGCGCGCATAACGGCGCATGGCAGCTGGCTGCCGAATTGCCTGTGGACTCCCCGACCCGCGCGGACGTGCGATGGCCAGACGGCTCCGTTACGCAGGTGCCGCTCATTGCGGCGGCGAGTGCGTACGCGGATTTCAGCAAACCGGCCGACCTCATCGAAGAGGAATGTCCGGCCAAGGCATGCCGCCCGCTCCGGGTGACCGGTGCCGAACTGGGTGAGGTACCACTGGAGACCAGCCGCGGCACGATCCAGGTGCCCGCATGGTTGTTCACCGTCAGGGACGTCAAGCAGAAGTACGTCCATGTGGCGGTTGCCCCTTCGGCTGTCACCGCCCGTCCCGAGCAGGCGCAGGAGGATACCGAAGAGGTGATGGCGTTCGATCTCATCGCCAGCAAACCGAACGAACTTCTTCTCCAATACGGCTACGGCGCCTGTGACCGTGTTCACGGGGCTCGCGCTTACGAGACCGACCAGCTAGTAGTCGTTGATGTGGATGAGGAGAGCTCCGGTGAGATGTGCCCCTTGATGCTTAAGATAGCCACCGTTACCGTCACGCTTGCGCGACCGCTTGGCGACCGCCTAGTGCTCGACTCTGGCACAGGGCTGCCAGTGGTGCGGGGGATGAAAAGGCTCTGACGGCCCGGGCTTCCCGTTTGGATCGGCTGAAGGAATCGAACCTGCACTGTCAGCTTAGGAAGTCTCTAACAATCTTGGTGGTTGAGCTGGGGAAACGCTGACCTGAGGGGGAGCAGTCCGGCTGCCTGTGATTCCCCGTGAGTCCCCTCGTTCCCTCTCCTGACGGGCACGCAACGGGCACGGTCGCGAACCCGGTGCGGACGCACACCCTTCTCCCGCCGGATCTTCTCGTCGCCGTCTCCACCCACTGCGGGGAGCGGGTCAGGGCCAGGGCGCCAAGGGTGGAGCGCCTGACGGACGAACGACCTTGGCGCCCTGGCCCTGATCTGCTCGGCTTGCCTGGGACGGCGGTGACGGGAAGATCCGGTCCTCAGCCACTTACGAACCCGGCTCTCGCTCTTCGTGATCATCCTGGAGCCGGAGTGCCCCCGCCGGAGGCGTGGCCTTTCTCCTTCCACGTGCGATCAGCCAGAGGAGCCACGCCTGGAATAGCCCGACGGCGGTGTATGCCAGGAGGAAGAGCGTCGGGGGGAGCCAGTCGAGAGGGAGGAACATGAAGAACTGAGAGATCGGGGAGGTGACCGCGAACAGTACGAGCATCTCCAAGCCCTGGCTGCCCGGCTGGTGGGTGGCGATCCACACATAGGCGGTCGCGGCAATGACGATCAATGCGTATGGGCCGGCGATGGACAGGGCGAAGGTGCCCCGGTCGTATCGGGAGACGTACCTAGCTATCGCACGCGGGAGTCGCATGAAGCCAATTCTTGCTGGTCAGGCGCGCGTGGCCTTGAGTAGGGGTGCTCAGAGACGTCGTGTTGGAGTGCTCAGGACTCGGGTGGCGGCGTGGCCCAGGTGCGGCGCGTCGGTAGGGGCGGGGTAGGCGTGGTGCGGCGGGCGGCCCGAGTGCGGCCCCGGCCGTGACCGGCCCCCAGGCCG
>NZ_CDRNDK010000516.1:0-4089 GCF_977012225.1 Planomonospora algeriensis
CCTTCACCCGCAGGTAGTCGGCGCTGGAGGAGTTGGAGCCGTGCGCCAGGTACCACGACAGCGACAGGTTCAGCGTCCCGCCGCTCGGCAGGGCGATCTGCGGTGACCGGATGCTCGTGACGCCGCCGTCGATGTCGTAGGTCCCGGCCGAGGAGCCCGCCAGGCGGCCGGTGACCAGGTCGTTGACGCCGCTGACCGTGGTGCCGAGCTGCTTGGCCCCGCTGGAGGAGGTGGCCGCCGGGTCGCCGCGCTCCCACTGGCCGGAGGTGGCGGTGTCGGTGCCGGACGGGTTCGCCGTCCAGCCGGTCGCCGTCTCGAAGTCGTCGGAGTAGACCGTCGCCGGCGGCGGGCCGGAGGAGCAGTACTGCGCCTCCTTGCCGGTGATCCGGTAGACGCAGTCGGAGTACTCCAGGAAGCGCAGGACCGCTTCCTTGTTCCGGCTGGTCTGCGGGCCGATCTGCTCGTCGGGCGGGTAGAACCCCGGAGAGGCGCTCGTCGGGTACATCTCGAAGGTGTAACTGAAGATCTTGTGGACGCCCCACATCCAGTCGTCGATCGAACCGTCGGTGATGTAGAGGTCGCTCGCCTGCTGGGGGGTGTAGCCGTTGGTGGAGGCCATGTTCTCGCCCAGGGCCTCGAAGGCGTCGTGGTCGTCCTGGGTGAGCCCGGGCGCGGTGTCGTTGTAGGTGTAGCCGTACGGCCACAGGATCAGCTCGCCGTAGGTGTGCCAGTCGATGTGCGACTTGATCTGCTGCACGCCGCCGACGACCCGGCTGTTCACCCAGTCGGCGACCGCCCGGACCTCGGGGGCCGAGGCGGCCGAGGGGCCGCGGTAGGTGTCGCTGGACGCCGAGCCGGAGGAGCCGCCGCAGCAGCCCCACTGGAAGGCCCAGTTGCGGTTCAGGTCGGTGCCGACGTAGGACGAGCCGGAGTTGGGCTGCCGGTTCTTCCGCCAGGAGCGGTAGGAGCCGGTCGCGATGTCGTACTCGCCGCCGTCGGGGTTGAGGTCCGGCATGATCCAGATCTCGCGGCCGTTCACCAGGTTGGTGATCCGGCTGTCGCCGCCGTATCCGTCGGTGAGCGTGTTCATGATGTACAGCGCCATCTCGACGGTCAGGTGCTCCCGGGCGTGCTGGTGGTGGGTGAACAGCACCTCCGGCTCGTCCTCGTCGGTGGCCGCGTTGTCGCTGATCTTCACGGCGATCAGGTCGCGGCCCTCGTACGAGGTGCCGTAGCTGATCTTCCTGGCGATGGACGGATGGTCGGAGACGATCTTGTTCACCGCCGCGGTCATCTCGGCGTAGTTGTGGTACGCCGAGTCGGCCGGCGGGAAGTCGGCCAGCGACTTCGGCGGCGGCGCGGGCGCCTCGAGCTTCGTCACGGTGTAGCCGAGTCTTTCGATCTCGGCGACCTCGGCCTCCGTGGCGGTCACCACGACCGAGGCGGGGTCGACCTGGTCGATCGCGGCACCGGTGGCCGCGACCGCGCTGCGCTGCCGGGAGTCGCTCGGACCCTCGACCTTGTACTGGCTGCTGGGCGGCGGCTCGGCGGAGGCTCCCACCCCGGTCGCGCCGAGGCACAGCAGCGCCAGGGCTGCGATCCCGACGGTCAGACGGCGTCTCACCCGTATCCTCCTCAGACGCGTTGTCGGGGGGTTGTCACGCGTCTGAACCGAGGGTCAGGCAAGTCGGCCGGTCAGCAAAGACCCAAACACCACATCATGCGGGAGTTATGGCCGCCGGGCCCCTGCGGCCGGGGACCCCGGGCGCCCGGGATCCCGGAGCTCAGAAGCTCAGAAGCCCCCGGAGCTCAGAAGGCGCCGGATCCCGGAAGGTGCCGGAGCTCAGAAAACGCCGGAGCTCAGAAGGCGACCTCGAACCAGAGGGTCCGGAGTCCGCGCGGGTCGCCCTCCCGGATCCCCCAGCGGGCGGCCAGCAGGTCCACCAGGAACATGCCGCGCCCGCTCTCCGCCTCTGGTTCGTTGCGCACGTGCGGCGCCGAGTGCCCCGAGCCGGCGTCGCTCACCTCCACCAGCACGGCGTCCGGACCCACCGCCACCGTCATCGCCACCTGTCCCCCGCCGCCGGAGCCGGAGTGGACCACCGAGTTGGTGACGACCTCGCTGACGAGCAGCGTCACGTCGTCACAGGCCGGATGGGCCTCACCCAGGAGCTCCCTGACGCGGCGCCGGGCCAGGGCCACGGACTCCGGCACGCCATGGAGGGTGACCGTGGATCGGGGTGGAACGGTCTGCTGCCCGGTCGTCATGATCGCCTCATTCCCCGGTGGATGCATTCCCATGCGGGCGCCGCTCTGGGATGGCACACTCACTCACGGTGAACCTTTCTATCAAGGACTGCAACAGCTCATATTGAAATTCCACAGTTTCTCCCGCCAGAAGATCGGAGGTTCGGGCGTGCCCTCTCGGAGAAGTCCCACCGCCCGGCATCGCCGCCTGATGGCCGAGCTGAACCGTCTGCGAGAGAACAGCGGCCTGTCGCGGGTGGAGGTGGCTGAACGGATCGGCTCCACCGACACCACCATCTGGAGGTACGAGACGGGCCTGACCCGTCCCAGGCCGACGGACGTGGCGGCCCTCACCACCGTGTACGGCGTGACCGGGCAGGAGCGCGACTCCCTGATCCAGATGGCCAGGGAGGCCCGGCAACGGGGGTGGTGGCACCGCCACCGCCAGGCCCTCAAACCCGGTTTCGACTCCTACATCGGGCTGGAGGCGGAAGCCTCCGTCGTGCGGTCCTACGAACCGCTCGTCGTCCCCGGCCTGATGCAGACCGAGCCCTACGCCCGTGCCGTCATCGAGGCGACCTCCATCACCCACACCCCCTCCGAAGTGGATGAGAAGGTCTCCGTGCGCATCTCGCGCCAGCGGTTGCTGCACGGCTCGGCTGACCCGATCCAGCTCGTCGCGGTGCTCGACGAGGCGGTCCTCCGGCGCCGGGTAGGCGGCCGCGAGGTGATGCGCGAGCAGCTGGAGCGGCTGGTCGACCTCGGCAGGCTGCCCAACGTGGAGATCCGGGTGATCCCGTTCTCCGCGGGGGCGCACGCCGCGGTCGACGGCAAGTTCTGCCTGCTCAGCTTCCCCGAGCCCGAAGATCCCGACCTGGTCTACCTGGAGCAGGCCGCGAGCGGGCTCGTTCCGGAGGATCCGGAGGAGGTGCGCCGGTACACCCTGATGTTCGGAAGCCTGACAGCGATGGCCTTCGGCACCGAGGCGTCGGCGGCCTTCATCGCCCAAGTGGCGAAAGAGTTGTGAAGAACCGATACGAAGAGGAGAAATGCGGGTGTCCACTGTGGATCCGTCCCGCGTCATGTGGCGCAAGAGCAGTCTCAGCACCGGAGGCGACTGCGTGGAAGTGGCCGTCGTGCCCGGTGACCCGGCCCTGGCCGCGCACAAGGCCGAGGCCGATGAGCTCTACCTCGTGCGCGACTCCAAGGACCCGAACGGTCCGGCGCTGGCGTTCACCCAGAGCGAGTGGGACGCCTTCGTCGGAGGCGTGAAGGCCGGCGAGTTCGACTGACATATCCCCCGGGGGAACCGGATTCCGGTTCCCCCGGGGCCTTTTTCAGTCCGGCCTGCGGTCGCCGCCGTCGTAGCCCAGCACCCGCATCGCGGTCTCCGGATCGAGCGCGGCGGCCAGGAGCTGGGCCCGTTCCACCGCCCGGTCGCGCTCCGCCTCCGCCCTGACCCGGGAGGCCTGGACCGCCCGGACCGCCAGGAAGGCGATCCCGGCCAGCACGCACGCGATCACCGCCGCGGCGAACGCCGCCATCGAGGCGCCCCGCCCCGCCGCACCGGACAGGCCGGCCGCCGCACTGATCCTCCCGCCGCTGAGGGCGTCCGCGCCGAGCAGCGTGAACGCGGCCAGCGCGGCCAGACTCGCGGCGACCACCGCGAACCGCCGCAGGCCCCGCCGCCCCTTCGGGCCCTTCCGCGTCCTCTCCTCCGCTCCGTGCTCCTCCGGTGGTTCCCCTGTCCCGGATCGCGGACCCCCGGTACGGCCCGGCTCCACTCCGCCGGGCCGTACCGGGCCCGCGGCCCGAGCCGGTGACGCCGACGGCGGGGCTCTC
>NZ_CDRNDK010000517.1:0-4069 GCF_977012225.1 Planomonospora algeriensis
TCGTCACCGTGCCCGAGCTGTTCGGCTCGCGGCGGGAGTGCGCGCCTGACCCGTCCGGGAGTCTCCGGCTCATGAGAGCGGCCGTCCGCCGGGACGGCCGCTTTTGCATGCCCGGCGCCACCCTGCCCGGCTCCGACTGGTCCCGTCCGGCGCCACCCCGCCCGGCCCCGCCTCACCCGGTCTCGTCCGGCCCTGTCCGGCCTCGTCCGGCCCTGTCCGGCCTTGTCCGGCCCTGTCCGGCTCCGTCACGTCCGGAACCTTCGAGGTCTCCGGGCCTTGTCCGGTGTCCTCCGGTGTCCCCGGACGGGAGGAGAAGGGCGCCCGGCTGGCGGCGCGGTCGTCCGCCCGGGCCGGAGGCGTTCGGGCCGGGGCCTGTGATCAAGGCGATGTCCAGGACTTATACAGTGCTTATGGAACTCATGATGGGCTTTCTCGGGACATCCGGAAGATCCGTGGAGGACCGTCACGGCGGGACCGGGAATAGGAGACGATGGTGCTCGTGACTTCTGACAAGACCGCGTCCCCAGGGCCGCGCGCCGTCCGTTCGGCGCTACCCTGGGTGACGACCGTCTCGCGGCTGGTGCTGGGAGGCGTGCTGATCGTCGCCGGTTGGGGGAAGATCGGCACTCCCGTCCTGTCGGTCCAGGCGGTCAAGGCGTACGACCTGCTTCCGGAATCGCTCGCCACGGTGGTCGGCTACGGCCTGCCCATCATGGAGATCGTCGTCGGGGTGCTGCTGGTCGTCGGGCTGCTCACCCGGGTCGCGGGAGTCATCTCCGCGCTGCTCATGCTGGCGTTCGTGATCGGCATCGCCTCCGCCTGGGCGCGCGGGCTGCGGATCGACTGCGGCTGCTTCGGCGGCGGCGGCCAGCTCGCGGCGGGGGTGGAGCCCAGCTACCTCGTCGACATCCTGCGGGACTTCGGCCTGTTCGCGCTCGGCGTGGTCATCGCCTGGTTCCCGCCGGGCCGGTTCGCACTGGACTCCGTGCTCGGGGTCACCTCGGCGCGGGAGAGCGATTCGTACGACATCGATGACACCGACGAAACCGACGATGCCGAGGGCGACGGCGCCGAGGGCGACGACGGTGAACCCCTGCAGAAGGAGAACCACTGATGGGCAAGGCCGCACGGGACCAGTCGGCCCGTGACCGGATCAAGGCGCAGCGCGAGGCGGAGCGCAAGCAGGAGCAGCGCAAGCGCATGACGACCATCGCGACCGTGGTGGTCGTCGCGCTGGCCGCCGTCGGGGCGGGCTGGTGGTACTCCATCCAGAGCGGTCAGTCCGAGGAGACCACGACGGCGCTGGCGCCGATCACGGTCCAGGGCGACGGATCGGTCGTCATGGCCAAGGCCGGCGTGGAGAAGCCGGTGCTGGACGTCTACGAGGACTTCCAGTGCCCGATCTGCCGGGAGCTGGACAAGACCAGCGGCCCGACCGTCAAGAACCTGGCGGCCGAGGGCAAGGTCAAGGTGGTCTACCACCCCATCACGATCTTCGGTGAGGGCGTCGTGCGGGACAACTCCGTCCGCGCCGGGGCCGCGGCCCGCTGCGTGCCGGACGGCAAGCAGTGGATGGCCTACCACGACAAGCTCTTCGAGGAGCAGCCCCCGGAGACGGTCGAGGGCTTCAAGACCGACGAACTGGTCGAATGGGGCAAGGAGGTCGGAGTGACCGCCCCGGGCTTCGAGCAGTGCGTCACCTCGCAGCAGCACGCCAAGGCGCACGCCGACTACTCGAACGCGCAGATCGAGAGCGCGCAGATCCAGGGGACGCCGACGCTGAAGCTCAACGGGACGGCGCTCGGCAACGAGGCGTTCAACCCGTCGCAGCTGCGCCAGGCGATCCTCGATGCCGCCAAGTAGCGCGTGACACGGTAACGTCACCTGACATGCCCCTCGCCTCGATTCCCAGCCCCTCTCAGGGGGTCTGGCACCTCGGCGTAATCCCGATCCGGGCCTACGCACTGTGCATCGTGCTCGGCGTCATCGTCGCCGTCATCATGAGCGAACGCCGCTGGCGCGCTCGCGGCGGCGAGCCCGGCACGATGGTGGACCTCGCCGTCTGGGCCGTGCCGTTCGGCCTGGTCGGCGGGAGGCTCTACCACGTCATCACCGACTGGCAGCTCTACTTCGCGCCGGACGCGCCCAACGAGCCGATCGAGGCGCTGTTCATCTGGAACGGCGGGCTGGGCATCTGGGGCGCCGTCGCGCTCGGCGCCCTGGGTGTGTGGTTCGGCTGCCGCGGCCGGGGGATCTCCCTGACCGCGGTGGCCGACACCGTCGCCCCCGGCATCGCGGTGGCCCAGGCCATCGGACGCTGGGGCAACTACTTCAACCAGGAGCTGTTCGGCAGCCCCACCGACCTGCCGTGGGGTCTGGAGATCGACCCCGACCGGCCGGGTACGGTGCCGGGAGAGGACACCTACCACCCCACGTTCCTGTACGAGTCGATCTGGGACCTCGGCCTGGCCCTCGTGCTGATCTGGGCGGGCCGGAGGTTCGCCCTCCGGTACGGCCGGGTGTTCGCGCTCTACGTGGCGGGCTACACCGTCGGCCGCTTCTGGATCGAGGGCCTGCGGGTCGACACCGCCCACCACATCCTGGGCCTGCGGCTCAACCAGTGGACCTCGATCGTCCTGTTCCTGGCCGCGCTCGCCTACTTCTGGTGGGCCCGGAACAAGACCGGCGAGGAAGCGGTGGGCACCGGGCCCGAGGCGGACGCGCAGACCGCGCAGACCGATGGGGAGCCGGCCGACCCGTCGGACCGGGCCGGCGGGTCCGCTGATGATCCGGTGGAGCGGGCCGATCTCGCGACCGCGGCGGCCGGAGAGCCGGAGGAGCCGGTGGACCCGGCGCACCCGTCGGATCAGGCCGACGACGAGGAGGAGACCGGCGGGACGCAGGAGCCCGGCAGGTCCGCGGCGGCGTCGGCCGCCGGCGGCGCCACCGCCGTGGAGGAGGCCGGACAGCCCGGTGGAGAGGCCGGCCGGGAGAAAGAGAAATCGTGAGCGGCGACGGCTCGCGCAAGCGCGCCGAGATCCACCACGAGCACCGCGACGTCAACGGCGGCTGGCTCCGGCCGTCGGTGTTCGGTGTGATGGACGGGCTCGTCTCCAACTTCGCCCTCATCGCGGGGGTGGCCGGCGGCAGCGACGACACCGGGATCGTCGTCCTGGCCGGGATCGCAGGCCTGGCGGCGGGCGCGTTCTCCATGGCGGGAGGGGAGTACGTCTCCGTGGCCAGCCAGCGGGAGCTCGCCCTCGCTGAGATCGACGTCGAGCGGCGCGAGCTCCAGCGCCATCCCGAGGCCGAGGAGGAGGAGCTCGCGCAGATGTACGAGGCGCAGGGCGTCGATCCCGAGCTCGCCGCGCAGGTGGCCCGGCAGGTCTCGCGCGACCCCGGCCGGGCGCTGGCGGTGCACACCCGGGCCGAGCTCGGCGTCGTCCCGGGCGACCTGCCGTCACCGTGGGTGGCCGCCGTCTCGTCGTTCCTGTCCTTCACGGTGGGCGCGCTCCTGCCGCTCCTGCCGTACCTCATGGGGGTCACCAGCCTGGTGAGCTCGGCGGTGGTCTCCTGCCTGGCCTTGTTCGGCGCGGGCGTCCTGGTCTCCCGGGTCACCGCGCGCAACTGGTGGTACAGCGGGCTGCGCCAGTTCGCGGTGGGGTCGGTCGCCGCGGCGCTGACGTTCGGCCTGGGCAACCTCCTGGGAGGGGTGGCGCTGTGACGACTCCGGCTCCGGGCCGCAAGCGCCGCCGCGCCTCCGGCCGCCGCGCCCCCGCCGAACACCCGCCCGCCGGGCAGCTGCTCCCTCCGGCGCCTCCCGCGGAGCAGTCCCCTCCGGTCGTCGCGTTCCCGCAGGGGGAGCCGTTCCCGTCGGCGGGGCCGTACTCTCCGGCCGGGCCCTATCCGGTGGAGCGGCGCCCCGCTGCCGGACGCGTCCCCGTGGAGCCCGCCTCCGGGCGGGCCTTCACCGAGAGCGAGAGCCTCCCTGACGCGGCTCCCCGTCCTGAGCGCCCCGCCCCTGAGAGCGATGCGGGCGGGCGGGCCCCCGCAGCGGGCGGCAGGCGCC
>NZ_CDRNDK010000518.1:0-4064 GCF_977012225.1 Planomonospora algeriensis
GGCCCCACGGCGGAGGCCTCCGCGCCGGGGACGCCGGGGGACGCCGGGGACGCCGGGAATGCCGGGGCCGCAGGCTCCGGTGCTTCCGGAGGTCCTCGCGGCCGGGCGGGGCGACGGCGGGGCGGGGCGGCCGGACGGCGGGCCGTACCCGGTGCTGGTCCTGCTCGACGGAGACGTGTGGGCCGGGCGGGTCGCGCCGACGATGGACAACCTGATCGCCGAGGGCCGGATCCCGCCGACGGTCGTGCTGCTGCCCGACGCGGTGGACCGGCCGACCCGGCTGCGCGAGATGGCCTGCCACGAGCCGTTCGTCCGGCACCTGGCCGACGACCTGCTGCCCTGGGCGGAACGGGAGTGGGGGGTCACCGGCGATCCCGGGCTGACCGTGGTCGCGGGCCAGAGCTTCGGCGGGCTCACCGCCTCCTACGCGGCGTTCACCGCGCCCGAGCGCTTCGGCAACGTGCTCTCACAGTCCGGCTCCTACTGGTGGAGCGACGACGACCCCGAATGGCTGACCCGGCGCTACGAGCGGGCGCCCCGGCTCCCGGTCCGCTTCCACGTGGAGGCCGGGCGGCTGGAGTGGATGCTGCTGGCCGAGAACCGGCGGTTCGCCGAGGTCCTCGCCGCCAAGGGGTACGAGGTCACGCTCACCGAGTACAACGGCGGGCACGACCCGGCCTGCTGGCTCGGCGGGCTCGCCTCCGGCCTCTCCGGGCTGGCCGCGGGGTGGTTGTGATGGGCGCGCCCGGAACGGGACCGGGGAGCGACCCGGTGAAGGCCGCGATCCGGGAACGGGTGCTGGCGCACGCCGAGGCGCTGGTCGGGCTGAGCCACCGCATCCACGCCCACCCCGAGACCGCCTTCGCCGAGCACCGGGCGGCCGAGTGGACGGCGGAGGCGCTGCGCGGAGCCGGGTTCGAGGTGACCGCCGGGGCGGGCGGGCTGCCGACCGCCTTCTCCGCCTCGTACGGCTCCGGCCCCGTGACGGTGGCGTTCTGCGCCGAGTACGACGCGCTGCCCGGCCTCGGCCACGCCTGCGGGCACAACGTCATCGCCGCGGCGGCCGTCGGCGCCGGGCTGGCGCTCGCCCCGGCCGCCGACGCGCTCGGTCTGACCGTGAAGGTGGTCGGCACCCCCGCCGAGGAGCGCGGCGGCGGCAAGGCGCTGCTGCTGGAGGCGGGGGTCTTCGACGGCGTCGACGCGGCCATGATGGTGCATCCGGGGCCCTTCGAGACCGTCAGGTTCCGCTCGTTCGCGCTCGGCACGCTCGACGTCGAGTACCTCGGCCGCCCGGCGCACGCCACCCTCGCCCCGCACGAGGGCCGCAACGCCGCCGACGCGATGACCCTGGCCCAGGTCGCGATCGGGCTGCTCCGCCAGCAGCTCCCGCGCGACTGGCACGTGCACGGCGTGGTGACGGCCGCGGGAGAGGCGCCCAACGTCATCCCGGCCCGCGCCGCGGCGAGCTACGAGCTCAGGGCCGCCAGGGCCGAGGACCTCGCGGCGCTCCGCGCCCGGGTGGAGGACTGCTTCCGGGGCGCGGCCACGGCGACCGGCTGCGAGCTGAAGCTGACCCGCCCGGAACCGGACTACCTGGACTTCCGCGACGACGCGGGGCTGGCGGAGCTGTACGCGGCCAACGCCGCCGCGCTCGGTCGGCCCGCCCCGGTCGAGCGCGAGCCGTTCGCCATGACCGACATGGCCAACGTCTCGCACGCGGTCCGCGCCATCCACCCGATGCTCGACATCGGCGCCGACGGGGCCGTTCCGCACGACGTCGCCTTCGCCGACGCCGCGGTGGCCCCGTCCGCCGACCGCGCGCTGCTCGACGCGGCCGTCCTGCTCGCCTGGACGGCGGCCGACCTGGCCCGCCCGCCCGCGGGAACGTGAACGCCACCCCCGCTCACTCTTCAGGAGACGTTCAGGTTATGGTAAGCCTGTCCTAAGTTAGGCAAGGCTTACGGGTGGAGGCCGTCCATGCTCGCGAGTTACCTCATCGGCCTCCGCGAAGGGCTGGAGGCGGCGCTCGTCGTCTCCATCCTCGTGGCCTTCCTCGTCAAGAGCGACCGCCGTGACCGGCTGCCGCTGGTCTGGGCGGGAGTCGGGGCCGCGGCCTGCTCTCGGTGGCGTTCGGAGCGCTGCTCACCTTCACCGCCGCCCATCTGGACCTGCAGCAGCAGGAGCTGTTCGAGGCGGTCGTCTCGATCGCCGCGACCGTGTTCGTCACGTCCATGATCTTCTGGATGCGGACGGCCGCCCGGCGGATGTCCGGGGAGCTGCGCGAGAAGCTCGGCGAGGCGCTCCGGCTGGGACCCGTGGCCGTCGTCGTGGTGGCGTTCCTGGCGGTGGCGCGCGAAGGGCTGGAGACCACGCTGCTGTGGTTCGCCGCCGTGCAGGGCGCCACCACCACCGCCAGCCCGCTGATCGGCATCACCCTGGGCCTGCTGACCTCGGTCGCGCTCGGCTGGGGGCTGTACCGCAGCGCCCTGCGGATCAACCTCACCACGTTCTTCACCTGGACCGGCCTGCTGCTGATCCTCGTCGCCGCCGGCATCCTCAAGTACGGCGTGCACGACCTGCAGGAGGCGGGGTTCCTGCCGGGGCTGAACACCTACGCCTTCGACATCAGCGGCGTCCTCGACCCCGGCGCCTGGTACTCGATGGTGCTCGGCGGCATGTTCAACGTCACCGCCCAGCCGAGCGTCCTGGAGACCGTCGCCTGGGCGGCCTACGCGGTGCCCGTCCTCGTCCTCTTCCTGTGGCCCGCCGGCAGGACGCCGGCGGGCCCCGCCCCCCAGTCGGCCCAGGCCGCTTCCTGACCGGAGACCAACGCAATGCGCACCCCCACCGCCAGGCCCGCCGCGCTGGCCGCCGCCGTCCTCGCCCTCACCGGTCTCGCCGGCTGCTCCTCCGGCCGACCCCGGCTCCGGCCGCGGCCGCCCCGGCCGCCGCCGGGGCGAAGGGCGGCCCGGTCGCCGTCGCCGCCACCGACACCGAGTGCAAGGTCGCCGCCACCGAGGTGGCCGCGGGCACCTCGACGTTCGCCGTGACCAACAACGGCGCCAAGGTGACGGAGTTCTACGTCTTCGCCGCGGGCGACCGGGTGATGGGCGAGGTCGAGAACATCGTCCCCGGCCTGACCCGCGAGCTCGTCGTGGAGCTCCCGGCGGGCATGTACGAGACGGCCTGCAAGCCCGGCATGACGGGCAAGGGCATCCGCAACGCGCTCAAGGTCAGCGGAGAGCACAAGCCGCTGACCGACGACGCGAAGCTCGCCGAGGCCGTCGCCGGCTACAAGCGGTACGTCAAGTCCCAGTCGGACACCCTGCTGGTCAAGACCAAGGAGTTCGTGGACGCCGTCAAGGCGGAGGAGATCGACAAGGCCAAGGAGCTGTTCCCCGTCGCCCGCACGTACTGGGAGCGCATCGAGCCGGTGGCGGAGATCTTCGGCGACCTCGACCCGGCGATCGACGCCCGGGAGAACGACGTGGCCGAGGGCGAGGAGTGGACCGGCTTCCACAAGATCGAGAAAGACCTGTGGGTCGCCAAGGACGTCTCGGGCGACGACGAGCTGGCCGACAAGCTGATGACCGACGTCACCACGATCGTGGAGAAGGCCAACGCGGCCGAGCTCTCCCCGGTGCAGCTCGCCAACGGGGCCAAGGAACTCCTCGACGAGGTGGCCACCGGGAAGATCACCGGGGAGGAGGACCGCTACTCCCACACGGACCTGTGGGACTTCGCCGCCAACCTCCAGGGGTCCAGGGCCGCGGTCCAGGCGCTCCGCCCGGTCCTGGAGGAGCGCGACCCGGCGCTGGTGAAGACGCTGGACGAGAGGTTCGCCGCCGCCGAGGCCGCGCTGGAGGCGCACCGCAGCGGCGACGGCTGGAAGCTGCACACCGAGCTGTCGAAGGAGGACCTGCGCGTGCTGTCGGACGCCATCAACAGCCTCTCCGAGCCGATCAGCAAGGTCGCGGCGGTGGTGGTCCGGTGAGTGGGATCAGCCGCCGGTCGCTGTTCGGGCTGGGCGCCGCGGGCGTCGCCGCCGCCGGGGCCGGCGCGGT
>NZ_CDRNDK010000519.1:0-4060 GCF_977012225.1 Planomonospora algeriensis
TCGGCGCGGCGCTGCTGGTCGCGCCCGCCGCCGTCACCTCGATCGGGACCGCGTTCACCCCGGTCGGGCGGGGGGAGCGCGCGGCGGTCGAGGGGCTGTGCGCGTCCCTGCCGCCGGACGCCTCGGCGCTCGTCGTGGAGCGGGTCACCGCCGACCGGTTCACCCAGCTCGTCCGGGGGGTCTGCGGCGTGCCCGCGGCCCGGGTCGAGCTCGTCCCCGGCACCGACCTGCCGTCCCCGGCCGACGTGAACCGGCTGATCGGCCGCATCCGGGCGGCGGGCCGCGCCCCGGTCCTGCTCGCCGCCGAGGCGGGCCAGCTCGCGCCGTACGGCACGCCGGTCCGGGCGATGGCGCTGCGCACCCGCCAGGACGAGCGCTCCCTCACCGAGGCGCCGAACGGCACCTGGTCCCTGTCGGTCGACGTCTGGACGGCCGCGCCCTGACGGAGCGGAGGAGCTCGACGGGTCCGGTGAGCGACCACACCTGATGAGCGATGCCCGTATGGTGATTTCCTTCCTGATTAGGCATAGTTTCTTGAATGTCGTCCGGGTACGAAGAGATCTCCTTCGGCAGCGGTGATCCCGATCGGGAGCCGCGGCTCCAGGCGTGGGCGCGGGCGCACGCCCGGGTGCTGGCGGTCTGCTTCACGGTGACGGCCGTGCTGGTGGCGGCGGGAGCCGGGGGCCGGTACCTGTACGAGCGGTCCCGCGAACCGCTGCCCCCGCCGGCCGCGCCGTTCCCCGCCCAGATGCGGATCGCGGCCCACCTGTGCGGCCTGGGCGCGGAGGCGTGGGCGTGCCGGGAGAGGCGCGAGGCGACGGAGGCCGACGGCCGGGCGGTCGAGGAGCGGATGAGGGCGATGCCCGAGCTGGCCGAGGCGGTCTTCGTGAGCAAGGAGGAGGACCGCCGCAGGACGCTGGCCTACTACACCGAGGCGGGCGAGCCGGAGAGGATCGAACTGGCCTTCCTGCACGGGCGGGTCGAGGGGACGCTCCGCCGGAGCGGGGACCTCGCGGCGGTGGCCGAACGGGTCGGGAAGCTCCCCGGGGTCAACCGGGTGCTCCGGGTCCCCACCGACTTCTGGGCGGGCAAGGCGGATTTCGCCGTGCAGCTGTGCGGGACGGACGACTGGTCGCGGTACGCGTGCCCGAAGAACCGGCCCGCCGGAGTCACCGGTTCCGTCAGCGCGACGGAGAAGCGGGCGGTCCTGGACCGGATCTGGGACCTGTCCGGGGCCGGGACCGTCTACCTGGAGAGCCGCGACCACCGGATCCGGCTGCTGCGGCACTACCACCCCGAGCGCCCGGCCAGTGATCCGCTGTTCCGGTTCGACAGGTCCTACGAGACCTTCTACGTCCGCTTCTCCGGCCCGGCCGACCTCCCGGCGGCCGCCGCGGCGCTGAAGTCCCTGCCCGGCGTCCGGTCGGTGGCCCCGGTCCGCGCCGAGGGGCATCCCGAGGGGCACTCGCTCGCGGTGGGCCGAATGGCCAGATCCAGTGGTGATTGACATGATTTCTTGAATGTCGTCCGGGTATGAAGAGATCTCTTTCGGCGGTGGCGATCCCGACAAGGAGCCGTGGCTCCAGGCGTGGGCGCGGGCGCACGCCGGGCTGATCAGGGTGCTGTCCGTCTGCGCCGCGGTGCTGCTGGTGCTCGGCGCGGCCGGATTCGGGGGCCGGTACCTGTACGAGCGCTCCTTCGAGCCGCTGCCCCCGCCCGAGGCGGCGTTCCCGGAGCAACGGGGGCTCATGGTCCTCCTGTGCGAGGGCTACGGTCCCGGAGGAGGGGGCCGCTGCCCCGGGCGGCGGAAGGCCACCGACGCCGAGGGCCGGGCGCTCGCCGAGCGCATGCGGGCGATGCCGGAGCTGGCCGAGGTCGTCTTCGTGAGCGGTGAGCAGAACCGCCGAGAGACGCTGGCCTACTACGCGGAACTGGGCGAGGAGCCCTCGGGGGAGGTGACCCCCTTCCCCACGGTCAGGGCCGTCCTGCGCCGGAGCGGGGACTTCGCGGCGGTGGTCCGGCAGGTGAGGGCGATGCCCGCGGTCGACCGGGTGGAACGCGATCCTGCGGATTTCTGGCGGGGCAGGGCCGATCTCGCCGTCGCCCTGTGCGGGACGGACGACTGGTCCCGGTACGCGTGCCCGAAGAACCGGCCCGCCGGGGTGACCGGCGCGGTGAGCGCGGCGGAGAAGCAGGCGGTCCTCGACCGGATCTGGGCGCTGCCCGAGGCCGAGACGGTCTACCTCCAGGACCGGGAGCACCACACCCGGTTGATGCGCCACTACTACCCGGAGGAGCCGGCCGGCGGCCGGATGTTCCGGATCGACCTGTCCAGGGAGACCTTCTACGTGAAGCTCTCCGACCCGGCCGCGTTCCCCGCCGCGGCCAAGGCGCTGAAGTCCCTGCCCGGGGTCAGCGCGGTGTACCGCGTCGAGCCCAGGGAGTAGCGGCCCGCCGGCGGTGGCGCCGGGAGCGCCCGAAGCGGGTGATGTGGGTCCGGGGTGCGGCCGGGCAGAGTATCCTCGCCTGCCGTGAGCACGCCCGAGACCCCCGAGAGTGGACCAGCTGTGGACGCAACGCCGTACGTCACGATCGTCCTGCCCTGTTACAACGAGCAGGACCACGTCATCGACGAGGTCGAGCGCATCTGCCGGGCCATGGACGGCAGCGGCTACACCTACGAGCTCGTGGCCGTGGACGACTGCTCCACCGACGAGACGCTGGCCCGGCTCAAGGAGGCGGCGCCGCGCTTCCCGAACATGCGGATCAGGGCGTTCCACCGCAACGGCGGGTCGGGCACGGTCCGCCGGATCGGCAGCCAGGAGGCGCGCGGCGAGATCGTCGTGTGGACCGACGCCGACATGACCTACCCGAACGAGCGCATCCCCGAGCTGGTCCAGATCCTCGACAAGGACCCCGGGATCGACCAGGTGGTGGGCGCGCGCACCACCGAGGAGGGCTCGCACAAGTTCCTGCGGGTCCCGGCGAAGTGGGTCATCCGCAAGATCGCCGAATGGCTGGCCGGGCAGCGGATCCCCGACCTCAACTCGGGCCTGCGGGCCTTCCGCAAGTCGGTCGCCAAGCCGTACCTGCGGCTGCTGCCGCCCGGGTTCTCCTGCGTCACGACGATCACGCTCTCGTTCCTGTCGAACCAGCACGACGTGTACTACCTGCCGATCGAGTACAGCAAGCGGGCGGGCAAGTCGAAGTTCAGCTTCGTCTCCGATGCCTACCGCTACATCCTGCAGGTGCTGCGGATGGTCATGTACTTCAACCCGCTCAAGGTCCTCATGCCGCCCGCCATCTGGCTGGTCTGCATCGGCCTGGCCAAGGGCGTCTACGACAACGTCAAGACCCCGTTCTACCTGGCCAACAACACCATCATCATCTTCGTGACGGGTCTGCTGATCGGCTCGCTGGCGCTGCTGGCCGACCTCATCGTGCGCTCCCGCAGCGAGTAGGGCGGAAGCGGCATGCGGATCGCGATCGTCGGGCCGACCTACCCCTACAAGGGCGGCGGCGCCGCGCACACCACCGAGCTCGCCCACCGGCTGCGGGCCGCCGGGCACGACGTGGTGATCGAGTCGTGGAAGGCGCAGTACCCCTCGTTCCTCTATCCGGGACGGCAGACCGCCGACACCCCCGACGGCGAGCCGTTCGGGAACGTCCGCCGGGTGCTCGACTGGCGCCGCCCGGACGGCTGGGTCGCGTGCGGGCGGCGGCTGCGCTCGGCCGACCTGGTGGTCCTGGCCGTGCTCAGCCCGGTGCAGGTCCCGCCCTACCTGGGCATCCTGTACGGCCTGCGCCGCCGGACGAAGGTGGTGGCCCCCCGTGTGATAGCGCTGTGCCACAACGTGCTGCCGCACGAGCGCAAGCCGTACGACACGCCGCTGATGCGGGCGCTGCTGCGCCGGGTGGACGGGGTGCTGGTCCACTCGGGGGCGCAGGCGGAGCTGGCCCGCGGGCTGGCGCCGGTGCCGGTGACGACGGCGCAGATGGCGCCGCACCTGCCGGCGGGGGCGCGGGAGCGGGCCGAAGCCGGGCCCCCGGCCGGCAGGTG
>NZ_CDRNDK010000520.1:0-4057 GCF_977012225.1 Planomonospora algeriensis
GCCGGAACCCGCGCCGGGACCTGCTGGCCGGGCTGACCGTGGCGGTCGTGGCGCTGCCCCTCGCGCTGGCCTTCGGGGTCAGCTCCGGCCTGGGCGCCTCGGCCGGGCTGGCGACCGCCATCGTGGCGGGGGTGCTCGCGGCGGTCTTCGGCGGGAGCAACCTGCAGGTCTCCGGTCCCACCGGGGCGATGACCGTGGTGCTGGTGCCGATCGTGCACCAGTTCGGCGCGGGCGGTGTGCTGACGGTCGGGCTGCTGGCCGGTGTGATCCTCATCGGGCTCGCCGTGGCGAGGGTCGGCCGCTACATCCAGTTCATGCCCACCTCGGTCATCGAGGGCTTCACCGCCGGGATCGCCGTGGTGATCGCGCTGCAGCAGGTCCCCGCGGCGCTCGGGGTGGCCGGAATCGACGGCGAGCGGGTCTGGCAGGTGGCGGCCGAGGCCGTCGCCGCGTACGCCGCGGCTCCGAACCCCGTCCCCCTGCTCATGGCCCTGGCCGTGGCCGCGCTCATGCTGGTCGGCGCCCGCCTGCGGCCCGGGGTGCCGTTCTCGCTGGTCGGCGTGGTGCTGGCCACGCTGGTGGCCGAACTCGCCGGGCTGGACGCGGCCCGGATCGGGGCGCTGCCCGCCGCGCTGCCCGCCCCCTCCCTGGGATTCCTGGACCTCGGCGCGATCACCGCGCTGATCCCGTCCGCGCTGGCCGTGGCCGCGCTGGCCGCGCTGGAGAGCCTGCTGTGCGCCTCGGTCGCCGACGCGATGAGCGTCAACGAGCGGCACGACCCCGACCGGGAGCTCTTCGGCCAGGGCGTCGCGAACCTGGCCGCGCCGCTGTTCGGCGGCGTCCCGGCCACCGCCGCGATCGCCAGGACCGCGGTCAACGTGCGCTCCGGCGCCCGCTCGCGCCTGGCCTCGCTCAGCCACGCGATCGTGCTGGCGGTGATCGTGCTGGCCGCCTCCGGGCTCGTCGGGCGCATCCCGCTGGCGGCGCTCGCCGGGGTGCTGCTGGCCACGACCGTGCGGATGGTGGAGGTCGGCTCCCTGCGTGCGATCGCCCGGGCGACGCGCGGTGACGCGGTCGTCATGGTGCTCACGTTCGCCGTCACGGTCGCGCTCGACCTGGTGACGGCCGTCGCCGTCGGCATCGGCGTGGCGATCGTCCTGGCGCTGCGCGCGATCGCCAGGACCGCGCAGGTGGAGCAGGTGCCGCTGGAGACCGGCGACCACGGGGAGGAGGAGCGGCGGCTGCTCGAGGAGCACATCGTCGCCTACCGGTTCGACGGGCCCCTGTTCTTCGCCGCCGCGCACCGCTTCCTGCTGGAGCTGTCGGAGATCTCCGACGTGCGGGTGGTGATCCTGCGGATGTCCCGCGTCTCGACCCTCGACGCCACCGGCGCGCAGGTCCTCGGCGACGCGATCACCCGCCTGGAGGGGCGCGGGATCACCGTGCTGCTGTCGGGGATCCGGCCGGGCCACGACCAGGTCCTGGCCGCGCTCGGCGTCGCCGAGCACCTGCGCCGCGACGGACTGGTCTTCCCCGACACCCCGGCGGCCATCGCCCGTGCCAGGGGCCTGCTCACCCCCGCTTCCGAGCCGAGGCCCGCAGGTCCTCCAGCAGCTCCGCCTGCCCGGACAGCACACCGGTGAGGATGGACCGCGCCACGGCGAGGAGGTCGGCGAGGCCGGGATGGGTCAGCGAGTAGTAGACGGTGGAGCCCTCCTTGCGGGACGCGACGAGATTCGCCCGCCGGAGCACCGCCAGCTGCTGCGACAGATGCGCCGGCTCTATGCCGACCTCGGGGAGCATCTCCGCGACGGAGTGCTCCCGCTCGCTGAGCAGCTCCAGCACCCGGATGCGCGAAGGGTGTCCGAGCGTCTTGAAGAACTCCGCCTTCAGCTGGTACAGCGGTGCGCTCACCGCGGCGCCCTCCCTCCCGTGGCACTGCCGTCTCCCGCGGCCCGTCGCGGACGTCCGCACGAGGGCGTCCGGACCCCGGTCCCGGCGGGCGCCGGAGCGGTCACCGTACCGGGATCGCCCCCCGCGTGCCCCGGCGCTCCAGGCAATTGCCAACTTTAGCAACGCCGCACCCGGGGAAGACGCCTCCGCGGGGCGGCACTCCGCCGGTAGATGGAATTATGGCGAGTTGTCCCTGGCCGGGCATCGGTGGCTTCCGCCGTACGGGTGGCGACCGGCGGGCAAAATTGGGGCGTGGTCGGGATCGGGACGGTTGAGATGGGTGACTGCGAGCGTGAGCGGCTTCCGCCGTTGCTGGGGCAGCTGTTCGCCGACGGCGGCGAGGGTCGGACCCTCGCGGTCGAGCTGCCGACCGGAGACCTGGTCTGGCCCGACCCCGGTTACACGTCGCTGCTGACGACGTCGTACCACCAGCCGGCGTTCTGGCTCAGCGACACGGCCGTCTCCGCCGAGCTGTGGACCAGGCTGCGGGCCGAGCACCCGCACTCGGGCCTGTGGCCGGTGCTGCTGGAGGACACCGTCCAGCCGTGGACGGCGGGTCAGATCGCCCCGGACGCCCCCGCCGAGATCGACAACTACAACACGGCCGCGTTCATGGCCGAGGTATGGGCGGACTGGATCGAGAAGGCCCACCCCGGCCAGCTGGAGATCCTGGACCCGTTCGGCCCGCGGTGCCCCGGCCCGGCCGGGCCGGGGACGCCGATGGCGGACCCCGACGTGGTCGCCGACTGGTACGCCGGGCTCGTGGCCGAGCGCCGCACCCCCCTGGGGCTGGTGGCCGTGGACCGGGGGGCCGACGCGCTGGCGGCCATGGGCTGGCAGGGGGCGCTGAACCACAACGAGTGGATGGTCCCGCTGGCGGCCGTGGTGCGCAGCTGGGAGGACCGGTTCGGCGCGCGGGTGGTCGGCATGGGCTTCAACACCCTGGACCTGAGCGTCGCGGCCCCTCCGGCCACGCGGGAGCACGCCCTGCACGTGGCCGCCGAGCACTGGACGTTCTGCCCGGACAGCATCGTGCAGGGCGCCGGGACGCTGATCGACTACGCCGAGCAGATCATGGGCAGGAACGCCTGGTCCTTCTGGTGGGACTGAGCCCCGTCCCGCTCACCCCGCCGCTCTTGTCGTCACGCTTCCAGAATGACATTCTGTTCCGACGGACAAGCACGGCAGGAGTGACATGGCTCTGCGCGCCTCGGCGAACGGCATCGAGATCGCCTACGACACCTTCGGGTCCCCCGACGACCGCCCGCTGCTCCTGGTCATGGGGCTGGGCTCCCAGATGATCCACTGGGACGAGGGATTCTGCACGCTGCTCGCGGACGGAGGCCACCACGTCATCCGGTTCGACAACCGGGACGTGGGCGAGTCCACCCACTTCCACGACGCGGGCACGCCCTCCTTCGGCCCCGTTCCCGGTGCGGACGCGCCGTACCTGCTCGGCGACATGGCCGACGACGCCGCCGGCCTGCTCGACGCGCTCGGCCTGGAGTCGGCGCACGTGGTCGGCGTCTCCATGGGCGGGATGATCGCCCAGGCGATGGCCATCCGCCACCCGGGCCGGGTGCGCAGCCTGACCTCGATCATGTCCACGCCGAGCCCGCAGGCCGCCCCGCCCACCGAGGCGGCGATGGCGGCGCTGATGTCGCCGCCCTCACCCGACCGGGAGACCGCGATCGCGCGGGCCCTGGAGACCTGGAAGGTCATCGGCTCGCCGGGCTACCCCTTCGACGCCGACCGGATCGCCCGGCTCGCGGGCCTGAGCTACGACCGGGCCTACGACCCCGCCGGGGTGGCCCGGCAGCTCGCCGCGATCACGGCCTCGGGCGACCGCGCGCCGCTGCTCAAGGAGCTGTCGGTGCCGACCCTGGTCCTGCACGGAGAGCAGGACCAGCTGGTGCCGCTGTCCGGCGGGATCGCCACGGCGGACGCCGTGCCCGGAGCCCGGCTGGTCACCTACCCGGGCATGGGGCACGACCTGCCGCGCCCGCTCTGGCCGGAATTCGCCGCCGAGATCGGCGGCCTGACCGCCGCCGCGGAGCGCTAGGCCCAGCAGCCCCGACTCGGGCTCCGGCCCCGACTCGGGCTC
>NZ_CDRNDK010000521.1:0-4051 GCF_977012225.1 Planomonospora algeriensis
CGGACGGCGCCGGCGCCTCCGAAGTCCGCGGCGTCTCCGGCCGGGACGGCGGCGCCGGACCCGGCGGGACGGGCGGCTGGAGTTACACCCGCGCCGTCCCCGGAGGGGTCGTCACCCTGACACCCCTGCCCGGTCACGTCCGTCTCGACGTGCGCCTCGGCGACACCCGCCACCTGGCCCGCGTCGTCGCCCGCTGCCGCCGCCTCCTCGACCTCGACGCCGACCCCGGGGCCATCGCCTCCGCCCTCGGCGAGACCGCCCTGGGCCCGCTCGTGCAGGCCCGCCCCGGCCTGCGGGTGCCCGGTGCGTGGGACGGGTTCGAGGTCGCCGTCCGCGCGGTGGTCGGCCAGCAGATCTCCGTGGCAGGGGCCCGCACCGTCCTCGGCCGCATCGCGGCCCGGGCCGGGCGGCCCGCCGTACCCGGGGCGGAGGGCCGGTCCCCCGGGGCGGACGCGCCGGAGGTCTGCCGCCTGTTCCCCACCGCGGGAGAGTTGCTGGAGGCCGACCTGGACGGGCTCGGGCTGACCGGACGGCGGGTCGCCACGTTGTGGGCGCTCGCGGAGCGCGTCGCGGGCGGCGAGATCGACCTGGACGGCGCGCAGGAGCCCGGCGAGGCCGTCGCCGCGCTGCTCCGGGTGCCCGGAATCGGACCCTGGACGGCCGGATACGTCGCGCTGCGGGCGCTGCGCGACCCGGACGCGTGGCCCGAGGGCGATCTGGTGCTGCGGCGGGCCATGGCCTGCCTCGGCATCCCCGACGACCACGTCGAGCGGTGGCGCCCCTGGCGGGCGTACGCCGCCCTCCACCTCTGGAGCTCCGAATGACCGCCTTCCACGCCCGCCCGGCGACACCACCGGTGACCCGGACGACCGCTCTCCCCTTCCGTCCGGGGGCCTCTGCCTTCCGGGCGGCCGCTCCGACGACCGAGGAGTCGTGATGATCGAGGCGCAGATCCTTCCCACCCCGACCGGACCGCTGTCGCTGCTCTCCCACGAGGGGGTGCTCGTCGCGGCGGGATTCACCGCAGACCCGGACGAGATGCTCGCCCGGCTCTCGCCCGCCCTCCGGACCCTGGGCATGGCCCGGGTCGACGACCTCGGCCACGCGGCGCAGGCCGTACGCGACTATCTGGACGGCGACCTGAAGGCGCTCGACGGCGTGGCGGTGAGCCAGCCCGGCAGCCCCCGGCGGCAGCGGCTGCTCACGGCGCTGCGCGAGGTGCCGCCGGGCGCCACGGTCACCTACGCCGAGCTGGCCGAGCGCGCGGGCATGCCGCGGACGGCCGCCAGGGCCGCGGGCGGGGCCTGCGCGCAGAACCTGATCGCCCCGTTCGTGCCCTGCCACCGCGTGCTGCCGTCCACCGGCGGTTACGGCGGCTACTACTACGGCACGCCGGTCAAGCAGTGGCTGCTCGCCCACGAGGCCGGGACGCTCTGACCAGCCGCCCGAGCGTCCCGGAACGGCCTCACGGTTCGACCAGCCCGGCCCGGATCGCGTACCTGGTCAGTTCCAGCCGGTCGCGCATGCCGAGTTTCTGCAGGATGTTCGCACGGTGCCGGTCGACCGTCTTGACGCTGATGACCAGCGTCTCGGCGATCTCCTTGGAGGAGTTCCCTTCGGCGATCAGCTTGACGATCTCCTCCTCCCGGGGGGTCAGGATGCTCTCGGGCAGGCGCCCGCCCTGCCGGTCGCGCTGCAGGTACTCGCGGATGAGCGCGGTGACGGCGCCGGGGTAGAGGAAGGGCTCACCGCGCATGGCCGCCCGGCAGGCCTCCAGCAGATCCCGGTCGGCGACCGACTTGAGCACGTACCCCGAGGCCCCGGCCTTGAGCGACTCGAAGAAGTACTGCTCGTTGTCGTACATGGACAGCATCAGGATGCGGATGCCCGGAGCCCGCCGGGATATCTCCCTCGCCGCCTGGATCCCGGTCATCCGGGGCATCGCGATGTCCAGGATCGCCAGGTCGACCTCCGACTCCGCGGCGGCCTCGACCGCCTCGGCGCCGTCGGCGACCTCCGCGACGACCGTCAGGTCGGGCTCGGCGTCGAGGATCAGCCGCAGCCCGTGCCGGACCAGAGCGTGGTCGTCCGCCAGCAGGATCCGCGTCGGGGAAGGGTCCACCGGGCTCATCTCCGTTCCGCTGCCGCGAACATGAAAGCATCCACCGGGCTCGTCCCCGGTCCACCGCCGAACATGAAAGCGTCCACCGGGCTCAGCCCCGGTCCACTGATGCGGGCACGACCAGGCGTACCTCGGTGCCGCCGCCGGGGGCGGGGGCGACGGTCAGGCGGGCGCCGATGAGGAGCGCGCGCTCCCGCATGCCGCGGATCCCCGCGCCCTCCCGGAGCTCTCCTCCCCGTCCGTCGTCCGTGATGCGCAGGATCACCGCGCCGTCCTCCGCGGTCAGCGAGAGCTCCGCCCGGGTGGCGCGGGCGTGCCTGGCCACGTTCGTCAGGCCCTCCTGCGCGATCCGGTAGAGGACGAGCTCGGCCGCCGGTCCCAGCGCGGGCAGGTCGGCGGCCAGCTTGCGGACCACCCGCACCCCGCTGCCCTGGGAGAACTCCGCCGCCAGGCTGTTGAGCGCGCTGAGCAGCCCCAGGTCCTCCAGCACGCCGGGGCGGAGCCGGCGGGCGACCTGCCGCACCTCGTCCAGACTGGCGCGGACCGTCTCCTGCACGGCGTGGAGCTCCTCCCGCAGCTCCTCCGGCGCGCGGTCCACCACCCGCTTCAGGCCGAGCAGCACCACGGTGAGGCTCTGGCCGATCTCGTCGTGCAGCTCCCGGGCGATGCGCTGCCGCTCGCCCTCCTGCGCGGCCAGCGCGTGCGCGCTGCTCGCGCTGCGCTCCGCCTCCAGCCGGTCGAGCATCGCGTTGAAGGCGTCGATCACATATGTCAGGTCGCCGTTGCCGCTGTCGGTGAGCCGGTCGCTCGGCCTCAGCAGGTCCACCCGCTGCATGAGCGCCGTGAGCGCGCCGAGCGGGGCCAGGCTGGTGCGGAGCAGCAGCGCGTTGGCGGCGAGGATCAGCGCCAGCCCGACCGCCAGGACCGGCACCTCGGTGAGCAGGACCGGCGAGGAGACCGTGGCGGGCGAGAGCGCCAGGACGAACGTGCCGACCGTGAAGACCAGACCGTTGATCGCGAACAGCCTGCGGAACAGCGCCTGCGCCGGCGTCCTCCGGGAATCGCTCATGTCTCCAACCTCATCGTGTCCGGGTCCGCCCGTCCATACGGAGCGCCCCCCACGAAGCCGTACGTCTCCCCATTCCCCGCCGGCCCTTCTACATGTCGTCCCCCCTCGGAGATGGGTACCGGCCCCGATGGTCCCGCGGCGGGGCTCGACAGAGAATTGAAATAGGGCAATCCGCACAGCAAGTCCGAAATGGGGCAGTTAACACAGGAGGGGGACGTCATGACCGTGCTCGGAAACGACCCGCAGGCGGCGCTCGCCGTCGAGGCGCTGCCCGCCTGGATCGTCGCGGGCACCGTGGCGCTGGGGGCGCTCGCGGTCATCGCCGCCCGCTGGGTCCGCCTCGTCCGCCCCGGCGAGCGCCTCGTCCTGTTCAGGCGCGGCCGCCCCGCCGGAGTGCGGGGTCCGGGGATCGTCTTCATGCTGCCGTTCCTGGAGCGCGGTGTGCGGGTCCCGCTCCGTCCGGTCCACGTCGACCTGCTCTGGCTGGAGGCCACCACCCGCGACGGCGTGGCCGTGACGGTCAGCGGCGCCGCGCTCGCGGAGGTGCGCGACCCGGTCCGCCACTGCCTGGCCGGGGACTCTCCGCTCTCCGCCACGACCGCCGCGGCGGAGGACGAGGTCCGCCGCCACATCGCCGGGCGCGACCTGGCGGAGCTGGCCGCGTCGCCCGGCGGTGAGCGGCGCGAGCTGGCCTCCCGGATCACCGGCAGGACCCGGGAGCAGGGCGTGGAGGTCACCCGGGTCGAGCTCGGCCGGATCGAGATCCCGCTCGGCACGGGCCTGATCCGCTGGGCGGAGGGCTTCAGCGCCCGTACCGGCCCCGGCGGCCGCCCGCCCCTGGCCGCCCGCGCCCGGCCGGT
>NZ_CDRNDK010000522.1:0-3961 GCF_977012225.1 Planomonospora algeriensis
CCCGGCGACCTGCCCGGCGGTGTCCCTGTCGGCCACCGACCGTGCGACCGGTCGCCCCTGCGGCCCCGGTACGGCCCCCGAGGGCGCTCTGCGGCCGGGTACGCCGGTCGCCGGGCGGGTTCTGGCGGGCCCCGCGCGGCGCGGGGAACCTCTCACCGACGTCCGCCTGCTCGGCCCGAGCCTGCTGGCCGCCCATCCGCCCGGCACGGTCGCCACGCCGGTCCGCGTCGCCGATCCCGAGAGCGCCCGCCTGCTGTCCCCCGGAGACGTGGTGAACGTGCTCGCCGCGCCGACCGGCTGGGACGGCTCCTCCGCCCCGGCCCGGATCGTGGCCGAGGGCGTCCCCGTGCTCACCGTCCCCGCGAGCGAGAGCGACCGGGACACGCTCCTCATGCTGGCCACGACCTCGGATCAGGCGATCGAGCTGGCCTCCGCCCAGTCCGGCGGCCGGCTGTCCATCACGATCACCTCTCCCCGGCAATGATCAGGCCATGACAGGGTAATAGCGCCCGCACCCCCGAAGACGAACGACCCCGGAGGCCGGCAGGCCCCGGTCAAGGAGTGGTCATGCTGAGTGGATTCAAGAAGTTCCTGATGCGCGGCAACGTGCTCGACCTCGCCGTCGCCGTGGTGATCGGCGCCGCCTTCACCGCAATCGTGACGTCGTTCGTCAAAGACCTCATCAACCCGCTCATCGCGGCGATCGTCGGCAAGCCCGACTTCAGTCACCTGAAGCTGAACATCGGCGCCGGGGAGCTCACCTACGGCAACTTCCTCAACGCGGTGATCTCGTTCCTGCTGATCGCCGCAGTCATCTACTTCCTGGTCATCACCCCCTATGAGAGGATCACCGCCCGGTTCGCCACGCCGGAGGAGACGAAGCTGCGCGAGTGCCCCGAGTGCCTCTCGGAGATCCCCAAGGCCGCCGTCCGCTGCCGCCACTGCACCGCCCAGGTCTCCCCGATGACGTGACCGGGCTCTCGCCGACCGGTCGGGATCCCGGCCGGCGGGAGGCCGGCGGAGGCCAGCGGGAGGTCAGAGGAGCGAGCCGAGCTTCGGGTCGTACTCCCAGTGCCACGGCTCGAAAGGGCTGGAGTAAGCCCACTGGGGATGGAACCACCCGAACTTCTTGCCGTTGGCCTCCACCCAGTTGAACTCCGCCGAACGGAAGTTCTGCACACCCCCGCACAGGTCCACGGCGAGCCCCAGACCGTGGTTGCTGCGGCCCGGAACGGCGGCCAGGCCGGGACGGCGGTAGTAGACCGACTGCTGCTCAGCCAGGCTCCGGTAGGCGTCCGTGACGCACATGGGCTTGCCGAACCTCTTGCGGTAGGACTCGTTCATGCTGATGAACGCGATCGCCGCGTCGGCCCTGAGCTGGTGGCCGGGCTGTTGGAGCGGGCACAGGTAGGCCTTCGGGATCAGTCCGTTGGGGAACTCACCCGCCGAGTTCACCTTCGTCGGATCACACCCGAGTGCCGCCCGCCCGACTTTGTCGATCTTGATGCCCAGTTTCACAAGCGCCTTGGTGAGCGTCTTCACCAGCTTGTCCGAACGCGCCTGGAGCGTCTTGATCTCGGCCCCCATCTGGGCCTCCGCCAGCAGTGTCCCCGCCCGCAGCTCCTGCGCCTCGGCCGCCAGCCGCTCGCGCTCGGCCTGCAGGCGGCTGCTCTCCTCCAGCACCTGGTCCCGTTCGGCGATGAGCTGGGTGACATCCGTCATGGCGCGCAGCGTGTCGCCGTCGGAGTCCCCGGACAACAGGCCCGCGACGTCCCCTCCGACCGGCTGCTGGTAGAGCAGCCCGGCGAGATCGGACAGCGGCTGCCGCATCTGGGCGAAGGCCCGTTCCGCGGTCTGCAGCTCCCGCAGCTTGGCGGTCAGCGCCTTCTGCGCCTCACGGATCTTGGCGCGCCGCTGTTCCAGGGCCTTGGTGGCGGCCTCCAGGTCCTTCGCCGCCTTCTCGGCGTCCCGGCGGAGCTCCGTGAGGTTCACCGGATCGCGCCGGGCGGAGGCCCGGGCCTCTGCGGGCGCACCCTGCCGTACGCCGGCCGGGGACCTCAGGCCGGTCGGAGAGTGCGCCGTCCGGCCCGCGGCGGCCTGGGGTTCAGCGTGCACCTGCGGTGCGGCGGCCCCGGCCTTCACCGGTGACCGCTGCGCGGCGGCGACCCCCGGTACGAGGGAAGTCATCGTCGCGACAACGACGATCAGACCCGCTGATCGACGAGGTAGCACGTTCGACCCCTCCGTTTGCGAACTCGTGACCCGGGTCAGGCACGCACGTTACTACAGCTCACCGGATGCCCGAGCCAGACTCCTCGCAGCCGCTATGCGCCGAACGCCCCATTTTGCAAGCTCCGCCCCAGGCTTCCCGCCGGTTCCACCCGGGCAGATCGCGGGCGATCTCCGGCCTGCCGCCGGTCTCGAGATCTCAGATCTTCTGCCGGTTGCCGTCCAGGCAGATCTCCCAGAGCCAGGTGTCCCGCCACTCCTGCGAGCACTCCGCCTCCGTGTCCGCCGGCTCCTCGGGCGGCAGTGTCGGTGAGGGCGTGGGGGACGGTGCGGGCGACCGGTCCGGCGTCTCCCCGCCCGCGGGCTCCACGGGTTCCCGCGGGCGCACCGCATCCGGCTCGTGCGCCCCCTTCGGCGGCTCCCCGCCACGGCCGGAGGCCCGCCGCTTCCGCCTCCTGTCGGCGGTCTCCGCCGCTTCTCCGGCCCTCTCCGAGGAGTCCGCCGACCGGGAGTAGGACAGGCTGACCACATCCGGCGGCATCCAGCCGTCGTACACCCGATAGGGGCGCAACGGCGGGGGCACCAGCCGGGGTTCCGTCATCCGGTTCCCGACCGGTTCGCTCTCCGTCACCGTGCTCCGGATCACCGTACCGGCGGTCGCCGTATCGCCGTTCAGCGCGCTTCCGGGCGGTGCGCCCTCCGCCGGATGCCCCTCGACCGCCCCGATGGAGAGAGGGGCCCTGGAGTCCCCGGACGATGCGGCTGCGACCGGCACGCCGCCATCGGGCGCCTCCCACGACTCCGCGTCCACGGCGACCCCGCCCACCGCCAGGTCATAGCCGGCGACCTCGGCGGCCATGAGGCCTCCCGCCAGCAGGGCCGGCACCAGCATCGCCACGCCCAGCACCATCGGCCGCGATGCTCGACGACCGGGAATCCGCTTCCGCCGCATTCTGATCACAGAGCGTGACAGTAGCCATGCCGACACCCTGATGGCTCACCCGCTTGCCATCCCTTTGACCCATCTCAGGCAAGCGATGACCCGCCCCCGCCATCCCGCTCTCTCCCCGACTGGGCACAGGCCCGATATCTTCGCTACTCTTACAGGCAGCCCTTGCCTCCGTAGCTCAGGGGATAGAGCACCGCTCTCCTAAAGCGGGTGTCGCATGTTCGAATCATGCCGGGGGCACCATCGTGACCTTGCCATCCACCGCCTGACCTGGGGGTCCTTCCCCAGTACGGCGTGCACCCTTGCGCAGCTGTAGGCCACCGCGAGCGGCCCTGAGTCGCCGTTTACGGAATATGCACGGGATGATCTTGAAGTCATCTGTACAGATCAGCAACTGATCCGACGCTCCCAGCCTTCCCGACCTTCGCCCTGACCACGAAGCATCACGTAGCAGTCACAGTCACACCAGCAGCTCAGGAAGCACAGCTGCTGATCGGCTCCTCAGCCAGCCCCATCCGCGCAAATCTGATCTCTTGCCCTCCATCCTTCGCCAACGTCCCATAGGTCTGGAAGAGGAAGTCCTGCGACGCAGGTGACGGATCAGGCCCAGGAGTCCAGTCCAGGCCACCTTTACGAACTACCACGAACCAAGTCTTAGAGGGCAACATGAGGAAGGCCGCCTCACTACAAGGCGAGACAATCACCTCAACGTTTTGCATTGCGTTCTTAGAGGGAGTTTTGTGAGGGATTGTCCTCATCTGGGTTCCCTTGGAGGTGAGGGTC
>NZ_CDRNDK010000523.1:0-3942 GCF_977012225.1 Planomonospora algeriensis
ATCCGGGAGAGGGGGTGCGGGGTCCGGGGGAGGACCCCGCGGCGACGGCGTCGCCGTCGTCGCCGCGGGGGTCCGGCGGGCCGTCCAACCGGTCGGTCACGGCCTGCCCCCTCTACTTCCAGGCCTTGGCGGCCTCGGCCTCGAGGCTCTTCTGGATCTCCTTGATCTTCGACGGGTCGCGCACGAAGTCCTGCAGGAGCTTCCACTCGCCCTTGCCGTCGGTGCCGCCGAAGGCGCTGGGCGCCAGGTCGGACATGTCGTAGCGGACCGACTCGCCCGCGGAGATGATCGTCTGCGCGAGCTGCTTGGTCAGCTCACTCGGGTAGTTGTCGGGGGAGACGTTGCGGTTGGGGGACAGGTAGCCGGGGAGCTTGGCCCAGACCTCGCCGCCCTCGGTGGAGGCGAGGTACTCCAGCAGCGCCATGGCGCCCTTGGAGTCCTTCAGCGCCACCGCGATGTCGCCGCCCAGCACGACCGGCGCGGTCTCGCCGGCCTTCGGGAACGGGAAGTACTTGGCCTCCTCGCCGAGCTTGGCGCCCGACTCCTCGGCCGTGGTGCCGACGAAGTCGGCCTCGATGACCATCGCCGCCTTGTCCTGGCCGTAGACCTGGGTCACGCAGGTCGGGAAGTCGGTCTGCAGCGCGCCGGAGGTGCCGCCGAGCAGGAACTCCTTCTTCCCGGTGAGCTGGGCGATCTTCTCCAGCGCGGTGGTGACGCTCGGGTCGGTCCACGGGATCTCGTGCTTGGAGAGCTTGGTGTAGTTCTCCGGGCCCGCGGTCGACAGGTAGACGTTCTCGAACAGGTCGGTGAGGGTCCAGCCGGACGCCCCGCACAGCGAGATCGGCGGGGTGCCGGAGTCGGCGACCGTCTGGGCGGCCTTCACCAGCTCGTCCCAGGTGGCGGGGGGCTGCACCCCGGCGTCGGCGAAGGCCTGGTCGCGGTACCAGACCAGCGACTTGTGCGCGGCCTTGACCAGCACGCCGTACACCTGGCCGTCGGCCGAGCCGAGCTCCTTCCAGTACGGGGTGTAGTTCTCGTCGATCTGCTTGATCACCTCAGGGGTGAGCGGCTTGAGCGACTTGGCGTCGGCGTACTGCTGGACCAGGCCGGGCTGGGGCAGGATCGCGACGTCCGGCGGGCTGCCGCCCTGGATCCGCGGGCCGAGGTAGGCGCCGGTGTCCTCGCCGGTGGAGGAGTAGGTGACCTTGGCGCCGGTCTTGGCCTGGAAGGCGTCCAGCACCTTCTGGAAGTTCGCCTGCTCCGGTCCGGTCCACTTGGCGGCGACCTCGATGGTCACCCCTTCGAGGGTCTTGGCCGCCGCGGGGGCGGAGGAGGCCCCGCCGCTCGCGGCGGGAGCGGTGGTGGAGCCGGCGGAGCCGGTGGTGTCGGTGGATCCGCCGCACGCGGCGAGCGCGAGGGCGAGCCCCGCGGTCGTCACGGTGATCGTGGTTCTGCGCATGCTGAGAAGACCTCCTGTTGTTCTCAAACCCCCGAGGTTCGGACAACTGCGAATGACGACTTCGGATGACGACTTCGGATGACGACGAGATGGGGATGACGGCTCGCCGGGAGGATCGCCCCCGGGTCAGGGAGCCCTGATGATCTCGTTCAACTGGCCTTTCAGGGAGGCGACGACGTCGTCGCTCGACTCCTCGAAGGGCGGGGTGAGTGCGCCTGAGACCGCACCGGCGATCGCCAGGCTCACCTGGTCGTAGTTGGCGCTGACCGGCCGGGGCCGGGCGGAGAGGATGCTCTCCTTCAGGACCGGCAGGTAGGGGAAGCGCCTGATGAGGGCGGGGTCGTCGTACAGCTCGGTCCACACGGGCGGGAACGAGCCGTCGGTGAGCACCCGCCGCTGGTTCTCCAGCCCGGTGAAGTAGCGGATGAACTCCACCGCCGACTTCTGCCGCTTGGAGAACGCGCTGAGCGCGAGGTTGGTCCCGCCCAGCGTGCTGGAGCCCGGTCCGTCCAGGCCCGGCAGCCGGGTGACCGCGAACTTGCCCGCGATCTCCGACTGGGCGGCCGGACCGTAGGCGGGCGGCCAGTTGCGGGCGAAGGCCAGCCGGCCCTCCTGGAAGGCCAGCCGGGACTCCTCCTCCTTGTAGGAGAGCGACTCCTTCGGGATCCACCCCTCCCGGAGCCCGCCGACCAGGAAGTCCAGCCCGGCCTTCGCCCCGGCGGCGTCCATGGTGACCCGCGTGCCGTCCGGGCTGAGGATCTGCCCGCCGCCCGCCGACTGCACGGCCTCGGTGAAGTTGACGGTCAGCCCCTCGTAGGCGAGGAACTGCCCGGCGTAGCCGCCGACGCCGTACTCCTCGTGCAGCGCCCGCGCCTGCTCGCGCAGCTGCGCCCAGGTCGCGGGCGGGGCGAGGCCCTCTGAGGCGAGGAGGTCCTTGCGGTAGTAGAGCAGCCCGGCGTTGCTGGTGTACGGCACCGCCCAGAGCTTGCCGCGGTAGACGGCGGTGTCCACGACCGGCGGGAGGAACCGGTCGAGCGGGAACAGGCTCCGCTCCAGCGGCACGATCCAGCCGGCGTCGGCGAACTCCGCCGTCCAGACCACGTCGAGGCCGAGCACGTCGTAGCGGTCGCTCCTGGCCTGCAGGTTGGCGACCATCTGGGCGCGCTGCTCGTCGGCCGCCTCCGGGAGCTCCAGCAGGGTGACCCGCTCGGCGGGGTGGGACCGGTTCCAGCGGTCGAGCAGCGGCCGCAGGTAGCCGGTGGTGTCGCGCCCCGTCACCAGGGTGAAGGGGCCCGTCCCGCCCTCCCGCCGGGGAGGCTCCTGCCCGCCTGCCCCCGCCGTGCACCCCGCCAGCAGCAGCGCGGCGAGGGCGAACGGGACCAGGCGGTTCACTCGTGACCTCCGTGTTTCGGCGGGGTTACATACGTGTTAGGTAGATGCATTCATGTTATGCACAGCGCTAATGTGAACGTCAACGGATGGCTCCGTAACGCTCGCATAACGCGAGCACGACGAGGAGGTGGGCGTGCGGCCGTTCCTGCTGGCGCTCCTCGCGAAGGAACCTGCCCACGGCTACGAACTCAAACAGGCGCTGGAGCAGACCTTCGGCAGCGCCTATCCTTCGCCGAACATCGGCCAGATCTACGTCACGCTCGGCCGCCTGGAGAAGGACGGCCTGGTCCGGGCGGTGGACGTCGAGCAGTCCAACCGGCCGAACAAGAAGGTCTACTACCTGACGGCCGCCGGCCGGGAGGCCCTGGACGACTGGGTGGACGAGCCCACCGAGGGGCCGCGGGTCCGCGACGAGTTCTTCATGAAGCTCGTCCTGGCCCCGATGACCGGCATCGCCGACCGGATGGCATTGATCAACCGGCAGCGCCGCCACTACCTTGCGCTCATGCGCGACCTGAACGAGCTCGCCGAGCGGACCGATCCGGACAACCAGGTGGCGCTCCTGCTGATCGAGGGCGCGATGCTGCACCTGCAGGCCGACCTCGACTGGCTCGAACGCTGCCAGGAGGATCTCAGTTGAACCGGAGAGGCTGATGGACACCCCCCCTGTGATCAGCACCGTCAACCTCGTCAAGATCTACCAGGACGGAGGCGTGCCGGTCCCCGCCGTGCGGGGCGTGGACCTGCGGGTGGAGCCGGGAGAGTTCGTCGCGATCATGGGCCCTTCGGGCTCCGGCAAGTCCACCCTGGTGCACATGCTCGGCGGCCTGGACACCCGGACCAGCGGCGAGATCTGGCTGGACGGCGAGCGGGCCGACACGCTGGGCGAGAGCGCCTGGGCGCTGCTGCGCCGCAGGAAGGTCGGCTTCGTCTTCCAGTTCTTCAACCTGGTGGCCAACATGACCGTGGCCGACAACGTCGAGCTGCCCGCGCTGCTGGCCGGGGCCTCGCCCCGCGAGGCGCGCGAGCGCCGCGAGCAGCTCCTCGGCGCGCTCGGCCTCGCCGACCGGGCCGGTGCGGCCCCCGCCCAG
>NZ_CDRNDK010000524.1:0-3936 GCF_977012225.1 Planomonospora algeriensis
GCGACCCGAACGCGGCCCCCCGCCGATCCGGGCGGGACCGCCGTGCCCGGCCGGTTCGGCGCCCGGGGGAGCGACGTGGTCGTGCGCCTCGTCGGCCGGGACGCGGAGTCCTGGGCGGGCGCGGAGCCCGCGGTGGAGCGCCCGGCGGCGGAGCTGATGAGCTGGGAGGCTCTCGGGCGGCCCGGCGGGGCGGAGATCCTCCGGACCGGCCTGGGCGACCTGTCGGAGCCCTGGGCGATCCCCCCCGTGGACGACCGCTCGGTCAACCCGGCGGGCTTCCGCACGGTACCCGCGCTCGGCATGGCCGACCTCTGCCTGGAGTCCGACCGGTGGGCCGTCGTCTGCGGCGGCAGGGTCCTGACCCGCTTCGCCGCGTCCGGATGCGTGACCGACGTCGACGTCGACCGGATCAGGCAGGTGCGCGGGGTCCGCGTCGACTGGCGGCGGAGCCACAGCGGCCCGGTGGCCGCGCTGCGGGTGGTGACCGGGCTGGCGGCGGCGGGCGTTCCGCTGGTCTCCGGCGACGTGCCGGGCTGGGCGGGCGCGCTCGGCTCCGGACTGGTCCGGCTGCTGACGTCGGTCCGGGAGGCGGGCCTCGCGGAGACCTGGAGCGGGAGGAGTACAGCATCAGGCTGCGGCGCGAGGCGCTGCGCACCCACGGCGTCCGCGCGCGCTGGGAGCAGCTGGGCGCACCCGCCGCGCCCGTCCCGGCGACCTCCGTGCTGCTGGCCACCCGGCGGCCGGAGATGGTGCGCTTCGCGCTGGAGCAGGCGGGCCGGCAGCGCGGAGCCGAGTTCGAGGTCGTCCTGGCCCTGCACGGGGTGCCGGCCGACCATCCCGAGGTGGCGGGCGCCCTGTCGTCCTTCGACCGGCCGGTGACGGTGTTCGAGGCGGACCGGACGACCGTCTTCGGAGCGGTGCTCAACCAGGCCGCGGCCAGGGCCTCGGGCTCGTTCCTGCTGAAGATGGACGACGACGACTGGTACGGGCCGGACTTCCTGTCCGACCTGCTCCTGGCGCACTCCTACTCGGGGGCCGAGGTCGTGGGCACGGTTCCGGAGTTCGTCTACCTGGCCTCGATCGGCGTGACCGTCCACCGCGAGCAGACCACCGAGCAGATCACCAACTTCATCGCCGGCGGGACCATCTTCGCCGAGCGCTCCGCGTTCGAGGCCGTGGGCGGGTTCCGTCCCCTGCCGGGCACTGTCGACGCGCAGTTCCAGCACGCCGTGCAGGCCGCCGGAGGGCAGATCTACCGCACGCACGGCCTCGGTTACATCCTGCGCCGCGGCAACGTGACCGGGCACACCTGGCGCGAGCCGATCGGCACGTTCCTGCGGAGGAACAGGCGCCAGTGGCACGGTTTCCGGCCGAACGCCCTCATGGAACTCCCCGCGGAGGCGCCGTGACCGGCCCGCAGACCCCCTGTCCGCGGATCAGGGGCAACGACTACGGCGTGCTCGGCCCACCCGCCCTCGGCACGTGGGAACCGCGGCTCTCGGTGAGCGTCGTGATCCCGGCCCGGCAGTGCCAGGACAAGCTCGACCTCGTGCTGGCCGCGCTCGCCGCCCAGTCCTATCCGGCCCACCTCACGGAGGTGGTCGTCGTGGACGACGGCAGCGCGCCGCCGCTGCGCGTCCCGGAGATCGCGCCGGAACGCACCCGCGTCATCCGCAGCTCCCCCGGCGGCTGGGGCATCGCCTGGGCGCTCGCGTCCGGCGAGGCCGTCGCGGAGGGCCAGGTGATCCACCGGCTGGACGCCGACGTCGTCCCCTACCGCGACCACGTCGAGGCGCACATGCGCTGGCACCACCTGGCCGGTTACCTGGTGGTCACGGGCACGCTGCGCTTCACCGCCGCGGCCGGGCCGCCCCCCGCCCCCGCCGAGGTCCGGGACGCCGTCGCCGCGGGCGGGCCGCGTCCCTCTTCGAGCCCGACCACGACCACGGGCACGACTGGATCGACCGGCTCCTCGCCGAGCACGACGGCTTCCGCGACGCGCCCAGCGCGCTCCTGCACCGGATCCACGTCGGCGCGACGGTGTCCCTCCCTGCCGCGCTGCTGAAGGCCGCGGGCGGGTACGCCACCCCGCTGGTGCTGGGCGAGGACACCGAGCTCGGCTACCGGCTCACTCAGACGGGCGCGGTGTTCGTCCCCGACGCCGAGGCCCTGGCCTGGCACCTGGGCACGACCACCATGATGAGGCGGGCCCCGGAGGTGATCCGGCACAACGATCCCTTCATCGCCGACCGCGTGCCCTACCGCCGGCACCTGCGCACGGACCCGGGCCGGCAGTGGCTGGTGCCGTACGTGGACGTCCTGGTGGACGCCCGCGGCGCCTCCTGCGAGGAGGTCCGCGCGAGCGTCGACGGGGCGCTGGCCGGCACCCTGCCCGACGTCTCGGTCACCGTGGCGGGTCCGTGGTCCTCCCTCACCCGCGACCGCCGGGCGCCGCTCGACGACCCGCTGCTCGACCTCCGGCTCGTCCACGCCCGGTACGCCCACGACGGCCGCGTCTCCTTCGCCGAGGCGCCCGCCGCGACGTCCGCTCCCGCGCCGTTCCGGCTCACCTGCCCGGCGGGCTGGGTCCCCGGGGCCGACTCCGTCGAGCGGCTGGTCCGGCGGGCCGAGGAGGACGACTGCGGCCTGCTGATCGTCGTCCTGGACGAGGACGCCTCCGGCCCGGTGACGGCCCGGCTGGAGCGGACCTCCGCCGTCGCCCGCGCGCTGCTCGTCGCCCGCGACGGCGAGCCGCTGGACGGCGTCGTCTCCGAGCTGCACGGCGCGGCGTGGCTGGACGGCGGTTCGTGGGGTTTCCGCCCGGCCGCCGAGGCCTACCCGGCCTGGGCGCAGGACCGCAACCGCGAGGCCGCGCGCTGGCGGGCCGAGGCCGAGTCCCGGGGGAAGGAGACCGAGCGGGCCCGGCACGAGATCGCGGCGCTCAAGGAGCGCGTCGAGGAGTTGCGGCGGGCGGCGGACAAGGGGCAGCGCGACGCCGCCCGGTGGCGGGGCAAGGCCGAGCAGCGCCGCCAGGAGGCGGTGGCCCTGCGCCGCGAGGCCCAGCGCTCCCTGCTCAACCGGACCAGGCGCCGGCTGCGCCGCCTCCGGGGCGACTCCGCCTGAACGCACCGGCCTCCGCCGCCCGCGGGCGGCGGCTTGATCGGCTCCCGTCACCCGGGAACGACCGGTCTGACGGGAACGACGGTCTGATCGGCTCCCGCCGTTCCGCAGACGACGGCCTCGTCAGCGCCCGCCACCCGTGGGCGGGCCGGCCGCCCCGCCGTTCAGGGCGTCCTTCCGGAGGTGTCCGCCGGGGCGTCCTTGCGGAGGAGGTGAGCGGTCCAGAACGGTTCCCCGTCCTTCTCGCGCAGCACGTGCCTCTCCCAGCCCTCCATCGCCGCGGGAGGGGGATCCCTGGTGAGCAGGGCGAAGACCCGGCCGGGCTCGGCCGCCGCGATCCGGGCGCCGAGCGAGTTCCGCGGATCGGAGAGGTTCAGGTGATCGCAGCGGGAGACGAACATCATGGCGGGGTCGACGAGGTCGTCCACCAGCGTGCAGGGCGGCCGTACTCCCAGCCTGGTCATGTCCTCGACCACCCCGGCGAGATAGCTCCGGTACTCGTTCTGCGCATGCGCCTGGCCGGCCAGGACGCTCCCCTGGACGGCCGTGTGCGCCAGCAGCACTGCGGCGACCAGCGCGGCCGCCACCCGCGGGCGGCGACGGCCCGCCGCCCACCGCAGGGCCTCCGCGGCGGGGACGACCAGCAGGGCGTAGGCCGGGAGCAGGAACCGCGGGGCCCCGTAGTCCACCAGCAGCAGGTACGGCACGGCCACGCTGAAACCGGTGACGGCCGCCACGGCGGCGGGGGCCGGGTCCCTGACGGCGACCGGGCCCCTGACGACGGCCGCGGCCCCGACAGCCGCCGCGGTCCCGGCG
>NZ_CDRNDK010000525.1:0-3912 GCF_977012225.1 Planomonospora algeriensis
CGCCGGCCCCGGCGCGCAGGCGCGGACCGGCTGGCGGCCCGAGCTCACCGAGCTCGGTGCCGACGTGACCGTCGCCGCCTGCGACGCCGCCGACCGGACGGCCCTGTCCGCCCTCCTGGCGACCGTCCCGGCGGAGCATCCGCTCACCGGGGTGGTCCACGCGGCGGGCACGCTCGACGACGGCGTGCTCGCCACCCTGACCCCCGAGCGGATCGACGCCGTGCTGCGGCCCAAGGCCGACGCCGCGCTGAACCTGCACGAGCTCACCAAGGACCTGCCGATCTCGGCGTTCGTGCTGTTCTCCTCGGCCGCGGGCGTCTTCGGCGGCCCCGGCCAGGGCAACTACGCGGCGGCCAACGCGTTCGTCGACGCCCTGGCCGTACGGCGGCGCAGGCTCGGCCTGCCCGCCCTCTCCCTGGCCTGGGGCCTGTGGGAGCAGGACAGCGGGCTGACCGGCACCCTCAGCGAGGCCGACCGGGCCAGGCTGGCCCGCACCGGAGTCGTCCCGCTGACCACCCGGGACGGCCTGGCCCTGCTCGACGCGGCCTGCGCCGCCGACCGGGCGACGCTGGTCCCCATCCGGCTGGAGCCGCGCAACCTGCGGATGGCGGCGCAGTTCGGCGCCCTGCCCACGATCCTGCAGGCGCTGATCCCCGTCTCCAAGCGGCGCGTGGTCGGCTCCGACCCGGCCGCCGCGTCGCAGCTGCGTGAGCGCCTGGCCCGCCTGCCGGAGAGCGAGCACTCCAAGGTCGTGATGGACCTGGTGCTCGACCAGGTGGCGACCGTGCTCGGTTACGGCGACTCGAGCGCCGTGGAGCAGGACCGGCCCTTCAACGAGGCCGGGTTCGACTCGCTGACGGCCGTGGAGTTCCGCAACCGGATGAACGCGGCCACCGGGCTGCGGCTGCCCGCCACGCTGGTCTTCGACTACCCGACGCCCGTCACCCTCGTCCAGTACCTGTGCGGCAGGCTCTTCGACGGGCCCAGGGCGGCCGTGTCCGCCCGCGGCACGGTCAGCGCGGAGGAACCGATCGCCATCGTCGGCATGAGCTGCCGGCTGCCCGGCGGCGTCACCGGCCCGGAGGAGCTGTGGAACCTGGTGGCCGGGGGAGGGGACGCGATGTCGATGTTCCCCGCCGACCGCAACTGGGACCTGGACGAGCTCTACCACCCCGACCCCGAGCACCCCGGCACCACGTACGCGCGGGAGGGCGGGTTCGTCTACGACGCCACGGCGTTCGACCCGGCGTTCTTCAGCATCTCGCCCAGGGAGGCCGTCGCCATGGACCCGCAGCAGCGCCTGCTGCTGGAAGGGTCGTGGGAGGCGCTCGAGCACGCGGGCATCGACCCGGCCGCCGTGCGCGGGAGCAGGACCGGTGTGTTCGTCGGGCTGATGTACCACGACTACGGGGTGCACCTGCAGAACCTGGCGAACGACCTGGACGGCTTCGTCGGCACCGGCGTCTCGGCCGGCGTCGCCTCCGGGCGGATCTCCTACACCTTCGGCTTCGAGGGGCCGTCGGTCACCCTGGACACCGCCTGCTCCTCCTCACTGGTCGCGCTGCACCTGGCGATACAGGCGCTGCGCCGGGGCGAGTGCTCGCTCGCGCTGGCCGGCGGCGTCACCGTGCTGTCCACCCCCGCGGTCTTCGTCGACTTCAGCCGCCAGCGCGGCCTGGCCGCCGACGGACGCTGCAAGTCCTTCGCCGCCGCGGCCGACGGCACCGGCTGGGGCGAGGGCGTGGGCATGCTCGTGGTGGAGCGGCTGTCGGACGCCCGCCGCAACGGCCACCCGGTCCTGGCGGTGGTGCGCGGCAGCGCGATCAACCAGGACGGCGCCAGCTACGGGCTGACCGCGCCCAACGGCCCCTCCCAGCAGCGCCTGATCGAGCAGGCCCTGGCCGACGCCCGGCTGGCCGCCGCCGACGTCGACGCCGTCGAGGGGCACGGCACCGGCACCACCCTCGGCGACCCGATCGAGGCGCAGGCCATCGTGGCGACCTACGGCCAGGAGCGCCCCGAGGACCGCCCGCTCTGGCTGGGCTCGGTGAAGTCGAACATCGGCCACACCCAGGCCGCCGCCGGCGTCGCAGGCATCATCAAGATGGTGATGGCCATGCGGCACGGCGTGCTGCCGCAGACCCTGCACGTGGACGAGCCGACCCCGCACGTGGACTGGTCGGCGGGCGCGGTGCGCCTGCTCACCGAGGCCACGCCGTGGCCCGAGACCGCACGGCCGCGCCGCGCGGGCGTCTCGTCCTTCGGCATCAGCGGCACCAACGCCCACATCATCCTCGAGCAGGCGCCGCCGGAGCCGGAGGGAACACAGGACGCGCCCGCGCGCCCGCTGATCCCGTGGGTGCTGTCGGCCAAGACGCAGGACGGGCTGAAGGCCCAGGCGCGCAGGCTGCGCGGCCACCTGGAGTCGGGGACGCGGCACTCGGCGGCCGGCGTCGCCCGGTCCCTGGCCACGACGCGCTCCTCGTTCAGGCACCGGATGGTCGTACTCGGCGCCACCCTCGACGAACTCACCACCGGACTGGACGCCGCGCAGAGCCCGGCGGACGGCGTGATCACCGGTTCGGCGGTCCGCGGCAGGACCGCCTACCTGTTCACCGGTCAGGGCAGTCAGCGGCCGGGGATGGGGGAGGAGCTGTACGCGGCCTATCCGGAGTACGCGGCGGCGTTCGACGCGGTCTGCGCCCGCTTCGACCGGTACCTCGACCGGCCGCTGCGCGAAGTCGTCACCGGTGACCCCGGCCTCCTCCAGCAGACCCGCTACACCCAGGCGGCCCTGTTCGCCGTCGAGGTCGCCCTGTTCCGCTGCCTGGAAGCCTGGGGGGTGCGCCCGGACTTCCTGGCCGGCCACTCCATCGGCGAGATCGCCGCCGCGCACGTCGCGGGCGTGCTCTCCCTGGACGACGCGGTCAAGCTCGTGGCCGCGCGCGGCGACCTGATGCAGGCGCTGCCGCCGGGTGGGGCGATGATCTCGGTGCGCGCGGCGGAAGCCGACGTGCTGCCGCTGCTGGCCGAGTACGAGGACCGCGTCGGCATCGCCTCGGTCAACGGCCCGGCCGCCGTGGTGCTGTCCGGCGCGGAGGAGAGCGTGCTGGAGCTGGCGGAGCTGCTGGCCGGGCGCGGGCACAAGACCAAGCGGCTGGCCGTCAGCCACGCCTTCCACTCGCCGCTGATGGAGCCGGTGCTGGAGGACTTCCTCGGCGTCGCCCGGGAGCTGGCCTTCCACCCGCCCGCGATCCCCATCGTCTCCAACGTCACCGGCGAGCAGGCCACCGCGGAGGAGCTGACCTCACCGGAGTACTGGGTCCGGCACCTGCGGCAGGCCGTACGTTTCCACGACGGGATCAGGACGCTGCAGAGCCGCGGCGTCACCGCCTTCCTGGAGCTCGGCCCCGACGCCGTGCTGTCGGCCATGGCCGGGGACTGCCTGGAGGGCTGGACCGGCGTGGCCGCCGCGGTGCTGCGCCGGGACCGGCCGGAGGCGGCCACGATGCTCGACGCGCTGGCCCGGGTCCACACGCACGGGACCGGCGTCGACTGGGGAGCGGTCATCGGCGCGGGCACGACCGTGCAGCTGCCCACCTACCCCTTCCAGCGGCAGCGCTACTGGCCCGACCCGCCGTCGGCCGAGGCGGCCGCACCGCCCGACCGGGAGCTGTGGGACGCCGTCGCCCACCAGGACCCGGACCGGCTGCTGGCCGCGCTCGGCCTCGGCGCGGAGCCACGCTGGACGACCTGCTGCCCGCGCTGGCCAGGCTGCGCGGAGGCGCCGGCGCAGAACACGGGCATCCGCGCTACCAGCTCGGCTGGCAGCCGGTCACCGGCCTGCCCGCACCGGTCCTGCAGGGTACCTGGCTGGTGGTCGCGCCGGACGACCCGCCGGAGCGGGCCGGG
>NZ_CDRNDK010000526.1:0-3912 GCF_977012225.1 Planomonospora algeriensis
CTCCAGCGGGACGAGCAGGCGCCCGCCGCCGGGCGCGGACAGGGGCGGTCCCGGCCGCGATCCGCTCGGGGCCGAACAGGGCGGACGGCGCCGGGTAGGGCACGCCGTCCTCGGCGGCGCGCACCTCCCGCAGGACCCCCACCAGCTGGTCGGCCATCTCCTCGGCACCGGAGAAGCGGGCGGCGGGGAAGGCCGCGGTCGCCCTGAGCAGGAAGCGGTGGAAGGACTCGTGCCGGACGGCCGGGGGGGAGATCCTCCAGGGCGGGGACGGGCGCCTCGGCGCCGCCGGAGACCGGGCTGAAGGGGATGGAGAGCACCGCCAGCGTCCGGCCCACGGTGTAGAGGTCGGAGGCGACCGAGGGGCCTTCGGAGGAGATCTCCGGAGCCTGGTAGCCGACCGTGCCGTAGACGGCGCTGTCGGAGTCGCCGATCATCCGGACCGCGCCGAGATCGATGATCTTCAGCTCGCGGCCGACCTGGATCACGTTGGCGGGCTTGAGGTCGCAGTAGAGCATCCCCCGCTCGTGCAGGTAGCCGAGGGCGCGCAGGATCTCCAGGGCGTACGGGATCGCCTGGCGCAGCGGCAGGGCCTCGGCGGCGCCGGTCTCCCGCAGCCGGCGGCGGAGCAGGTCGTGCAGGGACTCGCCGCCGATGTACTCCATGACGAGGTACCCGGCCATCCGCCCGGCGGCGGGGCCGGTGCCGGGTTCGCGGTGCCGAACGAAGTTGAAGATCTTGACGATGTTCGGGTGGTCCACGCCGGTCAGGAAGCGGCGTTCGGCCTCCGCCACGGCCAGCGCCTCGGCGTCGTTGGTGTTCAGCAGTCCCTTGAGGACCACCCACCGGCCGTCGAGGTTCCGGTCGGCGGCCAGGTAGACCCAGCCGAGCCCGCCGTGCGCCAGGCAGCCCTTCACCTCGTACTGCCCGGCGACCAGGTCGCCCTCGCGCAGTTTGGGGGTGAAGGAGAACGGGGTGCCGTCGTGCGGGCAGAACCCCTCGGTACGGCCCGGCCGTCCATCGCGGCTCCGGCCGACGGGCCTGCCGCAGTCGGGCGCGCCGCAGAACCTGCGGTCCTCCGGCACCTCGGGGTCGTGCAGCACCACCGCCGCCGGGTCCCGGTAGAGCACCGGGGGGACCTCGGCCAGCCCGGTGCCCAGCAGGCCCGGCCGCGATCCGCCGGTGCCCCGCGTCCCGCGACTCGAGGAGGGACCGGTTCCGTGCCGCGCCGACGGGACGGTGACCGGTGCGGAGACGCCGGCGGGCCTCGGCCCGGAGCCGGCTCCGGAGGCCGGCCCGGACCCGGCCCCGTCAGTGCCGCCCCTCCCGACCCCGACCCCGACCCCGGCTCCGGTTCCGGACGCGGACCGAGGGGCAGGGGAGGACGACGGGGAGCCCGCGGGCGGGGGAGGGCCCGCGGCGGCGTGGCCGCACAGATCGCAGTAGCCGTCCTCGATGCGGCCCGGGCAACCGGGCATCGCACAGTTCACGGGGCACCCCCTTCGATCGCGCGCCGGTATCCGGTCACGGCCACCGCCGCCCGCCGCAGGTCGCAGGGAGCCGTCCAGAGCAGGTCGCGCGCGTGCCGGTACAGGCGGTCGAGCCGGGTGTCCTCGGCCCGGCCGAGCCGGACGGCCTTGGCCCGGAAGGCCTCCAGCCGCCCGCGGAGCTCGTCCCGCCGCGCGAGCAGCTCGCGCAGCGCCGCGGTGGCGTGTCCGGCCTGCCGCAGGGCCTGCTCCGCGTCGTGTCCGAGGCCGGCGAGGAGGTCGGCCCGTTCCAGCCAGCGGCCGCCCTCACCCTCCGGTCCTCCCGGTCCTCCCGGTCCTCCCCGGCCGTCCTCGTCCTCCGGGCCTCCCGGGCTCCCCGGGCCACCGTCCGGGCCCCTCGGAGCGCCGTCCGGGCCGCTCGCGCCGCCGAGGGAGCCGGGGCCGTCCGTGAGGGGCCCGTCCAGCGCGGCCAGGCGCTCACGAAGGAGCGGGGTCCAGCGGGGCAGGGCGGGCAGCGCCGGAGAGGCGATCTTCACCAGCACGAGGTCGCGGGTCCGGCGGGCCTCCTCCTCGGCCGCGGCCGCCCGGGCGACGAGCAGCTCCAGCGTCTCGCGGTGCGCGCCGTACTCCCGGCGGAGCGCCGTGGCGCGCTCCGCCCGCTCGCGCAGGCGCCCGGCGGTGGCGGCGGCGCGTTCCACGGCCTCCGCCCGCCCGCGGCCGGAACCGAGCGGATCACCGCGCAGTTCCCCCCGAGCCGTTCGATCTCCCGCTCGCACGCGTCCAGCTCGGGATCGCCGGCTCCGAGCCCGCGCAGCAGCCGCCGGGCCGCGGCGGCTGCGGAGGCCGCGGCGTCGAGTCCGGGGAGCGCCGCGCTCCAGACCGCGTCCACGTCCGCGATCAGGGCGGTGACGTCGCGGAAGGCGGCGTCCATCGCGGCCACCGCCCCGTCCAGGGTGAAGCGCTCGCCGGGCGAGGCCAGCAGCGACCGGCGCTCCACCGGCCGCGCCTCGGGCGCGAGGCGGACGGCGGGTCCGGTGAGCAGCCCGGTCAGCTCCGCCAGCTCGGACGCCCCGAGCCTGCGGCGGCTCCCGGCGATCCGCTCGGCCCGGTCGAGGACGTCCCGGTAGGCGTCCAGCAGAGCCCAGAGCAGGGCCGCGCGGCGCTCGGCGTCCGCCCAGCGCCGCGCGGTCTCCCCGTGCAGCGCGGAACCGCCCAGCAGCCGGAACACGGTGTGCGCGTCCAGGTCCAGGACGTCGCCGGAGATGCGGTCCCGCTCCTCGCCACGGATCCGCAGGGCGTGTTCGACGCCTTCGGCGCTCATCGGCGGCCCGGCCGCCCCTGGACTCCCCGTCAACGGTCCCCGTACCTTCCCGTGCGCAAGGCCCCCGTGGAAAGTGTGGTTCTTCATCCGCTCTTTACCCGTTGACGAAGGATCGCAGTGGAAAGTTTCCGAAACGGGATGTTCGCGATGGCGGGACCGGGGAGCCCGGCGCGGTTCCCCGTGTCACGGAGGGGACCGGCCGCCGGGATCACTAGCATCGTCGGCGGGTCGTTCTGCGATCGCAGCCCGCCGTCCACCAGCAGAGGAGAATCGATGATCTTCATCGCCGCCAGGTTCCGCGTGCTGCCCGGGTCCGCCGACCGGTGGCCCGAGATCACCCGGGAGTTCACGGAGGCGACCCGTGCCGAGCCCGGCTGCCTGTGGTTCGACTGGTCCCGGAGCGTCGAGGACCCGGCCGAGTACGTCCTGGTGGAGGCGTTCCGCGATGACGAGGCCGGGGCGGCGCACGTGGGATCCGAGCACTTCCGGCAGGCGCAGCGGACGCTGCCGCCCCACCTCGCCGCCACGCCCCGGATCGTCAACGCGACGGTCCCGCAGGGCGACTGGTCCCTCCTCGGCGAGATGGCCGTGCCCGAGCGGGCCTGATCCTTCTCCCGCGAAGGAGGGCGGCGGCCTCCTGCGGCGGCGTCTCATCCCGCTCTGCCTGCGGTGATATCCGTTCCGGTATCCATCGGATGCGTTTATCGGTATTGGACATGATTCGATGGTTCTGGTCTGCTGTCCCGGGTGATCAGCGGCGGTGCGGGAGCCGCCGGGGCGGGGGCCGTCACACGTCATGGGACGACTCCGTCCCCCAGGCCGGCGGGCATCGCGTGGACTCACCGCGAACGCCCGCCCCGCGGGCCCGCCCATGACTTCCCAGTCGCAGGAGGAACGATGCACCTGGTCGTCGCGAGCCGGTTCACGGCCGCGCCGCCGTCCGGAGGGGCCCGCCGGTCCCCTCGGACCCGGAGGGCCGCCGGTGGGGACACCGGCGCCGGGGCCGCCGGATGAACATCTTCGGAGAGCCGCAGGACGCCCCCTCGCCGGAGCGGGCCGGGGTTCGGACGCCGGCGCGGACCGCGGCGGGGTCCGGTGTCCTGCGCC
>NZ_CDRNDK010000527.1:0-3908 GCF_977012225.1 Planomonospora algeriensis
CCGCGGCCAACGGCGACGGCACCCTGCTCGGCGGCGGCCTGCGCTTCGCCTCCGCCGACGGCGCCCGCCCCCGGCACCACCTCGGCGTCTCGGCCTTCTCGGAGTACACCGTGGTCTCGGCCCGCTCCGCGGTGAGGATCGACCCCGACCTGCCCTTCGAGATCGCGGCCCTGTTCGGCTGCGCCGTGCTGACCGGGGCGGGAGCCGCGTTCTACAGCGCCGGCGTCTCCCCCGGCGACGGCGTCGCGGTCTTCGGCCTGGGCGGCGTGGGACTGGCCGCGCTGCTGGCCGCCAAGGCCGCCGGGGCCGCCACCCTGGTCGCGGTGGACGTGGTCGGCTCGAAACTGGAACTGGCGCGCAGGCTCGGCGCGACGCACACCGTCGCGGGCGGCCCGGACGCCGTCGAGGCGATCCGGGAGATCACCGGCGGCGGGGCGGAGAAGGTCATCGACACCACCGGGGTCGTCCCGGTGCTGGAGCAGGCCTACCGGGCCACCGCGCGGGGCGGCACGACGGTCACCGTCGGCCTGCCCGACCCCTCCCGCGAGCTCACCCTGCCCGCGCTCAGCCTGGTGGCCGAGGAGCGCACGCTGCGCGGCAGCTATCTCGGCTCGTGCGTCCCGCGCCGGGACGTGCCGCGCTTCGTCGGCATGTACCGCGCCGGGGTGCTCCCGGTGGACGCCCTGCTGTCGCACCGGCTTACGCTGGATGAGGTGAACGAGGGCTTCGACCGCCTGCACACCGGCGAGGCGGTCCGCCAGGTGGTCGTGATGTGACAAGGACCCCGGAAGGACTCCGGCGACCGGAAGGCGGGGCCTCCGGCTGAAGGCGATCGGCGACAGGAGGGGCGATGCAGACCTTCCTCCCCTACCCGGACTTCGACGCCACCGCGCGCGTCCTGGACCCGCTCCGCCTGGGCAAGCAGCGGGTCGAGACACTGCAGATCCTGCGCGCGCTGACCGTCCACGGGTACGGCTGGCGCAACCACCCCGCGGTGAAGATGTGGACCGGCTACGAGGAGGCCCTGGTCCGGTACGGCCTGCAGATCTGCGGCCACTGGTGCTCCACGGGCCGGGCCGACACCTGCTCGGCCACGATGGCGGGAGAGCTGGCCGAGCGCTGCGGCGTCGCCTCCCCCCGCTCCCAGCCGGAGCTGGCGGCCGCCGGAGAGCTGCCGCCCTGGCTGGGGGACCCGGCCTTCCACCGCAGCCACCGCTCGTCGCTGCTGCGCAAGGCCCCCGAGCTGTACCGGCCGGCGTTCGGCGACGAGCCGGACGACCTGCCGTACGTCTGGCCCGCCTCCGACCGGCCCCCTTCGTGCCCGCCGGACCTGGCGGGCCGCCCGGCTGACGGGCCGGTCTACACCGGACCCCTACCCGGGCGGGCCTGGCGGGAGCCCTCCGCAGGACCCGGCCCGGTCCCGTGACGGGCCGGGCCGGGCCGGGCCGGGCCGGAAGACCGGCACGACGGGCGGACCGGCGCGGTCAGGGGATCAGCACGCCGGGGTTGAGCACGCCGGCGGGGTCGAGGCGCTCCTTGATCCCGCGCAGGACCTCCGAGCCCAGCTCGCCGATCTCGGCGGCGTAGGCGTCCCGGTGGTCGCGGCCGACGCCGTGGTGGTGCGAGATCGTGCCGCCCGCCGCGACGATCGCCTCGCTGGCCGCCCGCTTGGCCTCCGCCCACTGGGCGAGCGGGTCGCCGCTCTGCGCGGTGACGACCGTGAAGTACAGCGAGGCGCCGGTGGCGTACACGTGCGAGATGTGGCACATCACCAGCGGTGAGCCGAGCGCGCCGTGCAGCGCCAGCCGTACGGCGTCGTAGAGGCGGGGCAGGCCGGACCAGAAGGCGGCCGTCTCCAGCGTCTCCACGGTGGCCCCGGCGGCCAGCAGCGAGTCCCGCAGGTAGGGGGCGGAGTAGCGGCCGTGCTCCCAGGCGTCGCCGGGCCCGGACCCCAGGCAGGTCCCGCCGAGACCGGTCAGCGCCTCGGCGGCCCGGTCGCGGCGCCCGGTCACCTCGGCCGCCTCCCCTTCGTAGCCCGTGATCACCAGGCAGCCCCCCTCGGCCGCCGCACCGCCGATCTCGCCCGGCTTGGCCAGGCCGATCATCGTCTCGGTCTCGTCGGACAGGCGCAGCACGGTGGGGACGGGGCCGTCCTGGGCCAGGCGCCGCAGCGCGGCCGCGCCCTCGGCGAAGGAGGCGAACCGCCAGCCCTCGTAGATCCGGGCGGCGGGGGCCGGCCGCACCCGCAGCCGGAGCGAGGTGATCACCCCGAAGGCGCCCTCCGAGCCGAGCAGCACCTGGCGCAGGTCCGGCCCGGCCGCGGACTTGGGCGCGCGGCCCAGTTCCAGGGTGCCGCGCGGGGTGGCCGCGGTCAGGCCGACGACCAGGTCGTCGAAGCGGCCGTACCCGGCGGAGGCCTGGCCGCTGGAGCGGGCCGCGGCGAAGCCGCCCAGCGTGGCGTACTCGAACGACTGCGGGAAGTGGCCCAGCGTGAGGCCCCGGGCGGCGAGCAGCTCCTCGGCCTGCGGCGCGCGCAGGCCGGGCTCCAGCTCCGCGACCATGGACTCGGTGTCCACCGCGACCAGCCGGTTCAGCCGGGCCAGGTCGAGGGCGACCACCCCGGCGAAGCCCTCGCGGGCCGGGGTCAGGCCGCCGACGACGGAGGTCCCGCCCCCGAACGGGACCACCGCGACCCGGTGCGCGGCGCAGATCCGCAGCAGCTCCAGCACCTCGGCGTGCGAGCCGGGCAGCACCACCGCGTCGGGCGCGTCGGAGCCGTCCCCGGCGCGCAGGCGCAGCAGGTCGGGCGTGGACTTGCCCCGGGTTCGCCGGACCCTCGCCTCGTCGTCGCAGCGCACGTGGCCGGGGCCGACGACGCCGCGCAGCCCGTCGAGGACCTGCTCGGGCAGGGCCGGAGCGGGCAGCCGCACCTGCTCCAGGCGGACCGCGGGGGTCTCGGGCGGGCGCACGCCCAGCAGGTCCGCCAGCAGCCCGCGGATCGGCTCGGGCAGGTCGGCGGCCCGCGCGGGGTCGCCCCAGCCGGACCAGAGCATCGGTTCGGCGGCGGTCTTCGGAGTTTCCACCTCTACACTGTGACATATGACGTCCAACCGTCACAATGAGACCGGTCCGGCGAAGGGCTCCACCGACGCGCTCCTCGACGCGGCACGCGAGGTCGTGCTCGCCGTCGGGGTGCGCCGCACCACGCTCACCGACGTGGCGCGCCGGGCGGGGCTGTCCCGGATGACCGTCTACCGCCACTGGCCCGACGTGCGGAGCCTGGTCGCCGACCTGATGACCCGGGAGTGGGTCGAGGTCGCGGGCCGCTTCGCCGCCGACGACCCGGTCACCGCCGCCGTCGGGGCGGTCCGGGCGCTGCGCGGCCACCCGCTCTGGCGCAAGATCGCCGAAGTGGACCCCGAGCTGCTCCTGCCGTACCTGCTGGACCGCCGGGGCTCCAGCCACGACGCCATGCTCGCCCTGATCGAGTCGGCGATCGTCCGGGGCCGGGCGGCCGGCACCGTACGGCCCGGCGACGCGCGCGCCCAGGCCAGGGCCGTGCTGCTGACCGCGCAGTCGTTCCTGCTGTCCGGCGCCACCATGCTCGACCCGGCCGCTCCGGCGGACCCGCCCCCACCGCCTCGAACGGGCCGGACCCCGCCGCCCCGGACGCGCCGGACCCGGTCACACCGGACGGGCCGGACCCGGACGCTCTGGACGGGCCCGGCCCCGCCGCCCCGGACCCGGTCACCGAGGACGCGCTGGACGCCGAACTCACCGCCCTCCTGGAGAGGTACCTGTCGCCGTGAACTCCTCCCTCAACGCCGCCCGCCGCTCCCGCGAGCTCGCCGAGCTGGCCGGCGGCCGGGCCGTCGACGTGCTGGTGGTCGGGCTGGGCGCCACCGGCG
>NZ_CDRNDK010000528.1:0-3904 GCF_977012225.1 Planomonospora algeriensis
GACGCGACTCGCCCCGGCGGCCTCCGCCGGCCCGGCGGGCGGGGTCGCGCCCGGCCCGCCCCGTCCCGGACGGGCCCGCACGCACACACCCGACGGATTGGTGGTCGCTCCCGCTCTCGGCGGAAGCGACCGGCTTGTGTGTGCCCGATAGCCATCACCTGCAAACCTCTTATGAAGGGATCGAGCATGACCCGCGACCTGAGGAGGGCCCGTAACGGGGCAATCCTCACTTTCGTCCTCGGCGGCCTGCTGTGTGGATCGATGACCGTGCGCCTGCCCGCGCTCTCCGACAAGCTCGGCCTGTCCGAGACGTCGATCGGCGTCACCCTGCTCGTGTGGGGCCTGGGCGCGCTGGTGACCATGCAGTCGATGCGCGGCGTGATGACGCGCGTCGGCAGCCGGAGCGTCCTGCGGGTCGGCGCCCCCCTCTGCGCCGCGGCCCTGGTCCTGCTGGCGTTCGCACCGACCTTCCCGTTGCTGCTGGCCGCCGCCGGGCTGTTCGGCCTGGCGTTCGGCGCGGTGGACGTGGCGATGAACGCCCAGGGCTCGACCGTCGAGCGCGCCCACGGCCGCCCGCTGATGAACGGCATGCACGCCGGCTGGTGCGTCGGCGCGATCGCCGCCGGCGTGGTCGGCACCGCGGCCATCGCGGCGGGCCTGTCCGTCACGGCCCACCTGGTCCTCGTCGCCCTGGCCGCGCTGCCCGTGCTGGTCGCCGTCAGCCGCTCCTACCTGCCCGACCCCGCCCCGGAACCGGCCGCCGGGAGCGGTGCCCGGCACCGCATGCCCCCGGTGGTCTACCTGCTCGGCGTGATCGCGTTCTGCGCGTTCATGGTCGAGGGCACGATCGCCGACTGGAACGGCCTGTACCTGCGCGACACGCTGGGCGCCCCCGAGGCCGTCGCGGCCCTGGGCTACCCGGTCTTCGAGGTCGGCATGCTGCTGGCCCGCCTGGCCGGCGACCGCGTCCGGGCCAGGTTCGGCGCCCGGAACATGATCGTCCTCTCCGGGCTGGCCACCGCCGCCACCTTCGCCGTGGTCATCACGGTCCCCTCGGCGCCGGTCGCCGTCGCGGCCATGTTCCTCGTGGGCCTGGCGGTGGCGACGGTGTCCCCGGTGGCCATGTCCATGGCCGGCGAGGCGACCCGCAACCCCGGCCCGGCCATCGCCCAGACGGGCGCGATGGGCTACGCCGGCCTGCTGCTCGGCCCGGTGGTCATCGGCTTCTTGTCCGACCTGTCGTCGCTGCGGACCGCCCTCGGCGGCGCCGTCGCGCTCGGCGTCCTGATCGCCGTGGCCGCCCGGTTCCTGCCCCGGACCGGTGCGGGTACGGCCTCCGCCGCCCCGGCCCGGTCCCCCGAGCCCGAGCTCACCCTGGCCGGCTGACGGCGGGGACACCGCCGCCCTGGCGCCTCGCCGGGCTCGCGAACGCGACGAAGGAGGGGGCGGGGAGCACACGCTCCCCGCCCCCTCCTTCCGTCTGCCCGCGGACGCCTACTTGCGCTTGGCGATCTCTTCGGTCAGCTGCGGGACGACCTGGTTGAGGTCGCCCACGACGCCGTAGTCGGCGAGCTCGAAGATCGGCGCCTCGGGGTCCTTGTTGATCGCGACGATCGTCTTGGCGGTCTGCATGCCGGCCCGGTGCTGGATGGCCCCGGAGATGCCCGCCGCGATGTAGAGCTGCGGCGAGACGGTCTTGCCGGTCTGGCCGACCTGGAACTGGTGCGGGTACCAGCCGGCGTCGGTGGCGGCGCGGGAGGCGCCGACGGCCGCGCCGAGCGAGTCGGCCAGCTTCTCGATGATCGAGAAGTTCTCCGCCGAGCCCACGCCCCGGCCGCCGGAGACCACGACCGCGGCCTCGGTGAGCTCCGGACGGGCGCCCTTCTCCTCCTTGACCCGCTCCACGACCCGGGCGGTCTTGGACGCGTCGGAGACGGCCACGCTGACCTGCTCCTCGGCGCCCGCGCCCGCGGCGGCCTCGACCGGGCTCGCGTTCGGGCGGACCGCGATGATCGGCAGGCCCTTGGTGACACGCGCGCGGACGTTGACGCCGCCGCCGAAGATGGACTGGTCGGCGACCAGGCCCTCCTCGATGCCGACGACGTCGGTCAGCACGCCGGAGTCGGTCCGTACGGCGAGCCGGCCGGCGATCTCCTTCGCCTCCGCCGTGGCGGCGACGAGCACCGCGGCCGGGGAGGCGGAGGCGACGAGCTGGGCCAGCAGGTCCACCTTCGGCGCGACCACGTAGTCGGTGATGTCGGCGGAGTCGGCGACGTAGATCTTCTCGGCGCCGTGCTCGGCCAGCCTGGCCTTGGCCTCGGCGGAGTAGCCCGGCCCGGTCCAGACGGCCGACGGGGCGCCCAGCTTGCGGGCGAGCGTCAGCAGTTCGAGCGTGACCTTCTTGATCTGGCCTTCGACGTGCTCGACGAGAACGAGAACTTCGGACATGTCAGCTATTCCCCCGCCCTCAGACGAACTTCTTCGACGCGAGGAACTCGGCGGCCTTCACGCCGCCGTCACCCTCGTCCTTGACGATCGTGCCGGCCGCGCGCGGCGGGGCCGCGGCGAAGTCGACGACCTCGCTCCAGGAGCCGGCCAGGCCGACCTGGGCGGCGTCGATCCCGGCGTCGGCGAGGCCGAGCTTGGTGACCGGCTTCTTCTTGGCCGCCATGATGCCCTTGAAGGACGGGTAGCGCGGCTCGTTGATCTTCTCGACCACGGAGATCACGGCGGGCAGCGAGGCCTCGACCTTGTCGTAGCCGTAGTCGGTGACGCGCTGGACGGTGATCGTCCCCTTGCCGACCTCGACCTTCTTGGCGAAGGTGAGCTGCGGCACGCCTAGGCGCTCGGCCAGCATGGCGGCGAGCACGCCGGTGCGGGCGTCGGTGGATTCGGAGCCGAGGACGACCAGGTCGAACCCGATCTTCTTCAGCGCCTGAGCCAGAGCGTGGGAGGTGCCCAGCGCGTCCGAGCCGTGCAGGGCGTCGTCGACCAAGTGGACGGCCTTGTCGGCGCCCATGGCCAGAGCCTTGCGGATGGTGTCGCTGGCCTTGTCGGGACCCATGGTGAGGACGGTCACCTCACCGCCGTGGGCCTCCTTCAGCAGCAGCGCCTCCTCGACCGCGTATTCGTCGAGCTCGTTGATGACGCCGTCGGCGGCATCGCGGTCGAGCGTCTTGTCATCGGACCTCAGCTTGCGCTCGGTCGCCGTGTCGGGGACCTGCTTCACGCAGACGACGATGTTCATGGCCGGTGGCCGACCTCCCGTGTTCGCGTGCGCCGCCGCGTCGCCGCGGCTGACGCCGGATGCTCGGTACGCGCACGCGGGGCACGTGCACGCGGATGCCAAGACTGCCAGGTGCCCGAGGGCGTCGTGACAGCGGGTGGCCCGGCCGGGACGTGCCCGATCCTGGTCCCCCGCCCTCATGTTACCCATCGGTAGCTTAGGCGCAAACCGCCACCCCGTACGGCTTCCGCCGCCCGGTGGGCTCCTACCCGGCGAGTCACCCCCTCCACCATACCGAACTATGTTCCGGAACCGGCGGGCGGGCGGGGATCAGCTGCTCAGCAGGATGACGACCAGCACCAGGAGCACGGTGCCCAGCGCCAGGCCCAGGGTGAGCGGGCTGAAGAACGCCGCCAGGGCGACCCAGAGCACGATGACGCCGGCGGCGCAGGACAGGTCGAGGATCGCGCGGCCGCGGTTCCGCCGGGCGAACAGGGCCACTCCCCCGTCGACGAGCATCACCGAGCCGTAGAGCGTCAGCAGCAGCAGCGAGACCTCGGGCAGCGGGTTCTTGGCCGTGGCGGCCGCCAGCGCCGTGAACAGGCCGGTCCCGACGGCCCAGCGCCGGTGGAGCACGGCCCGGCGGCGCTCCCGGGCCTCCGGCGGGAAGGCCGCGGA
>NZ_CDRNDK010000529.1:0-3902 GCF_977012225.1 Planomonospora algeriensis
AGGCGGGCGGGCCGCCGCGGGCGGATCCCCCCGGCGGGCCCGGGCGCCCCGCACGGACCCCCCCGGCGGACGGGCGCGGACCGGGACCGGGCGGAAGGGGATCGCGGTGACCCCGGTGCAGGCGGCCCTGGCCGTCGTGATCACCGTCGCGATCGTCATGCTGGCGGCCTCGGTGCGGGTGCTCAGGGAGTACGAGCGCGGGGTGGCGTTCCGGCTCGGCCGGCTGCGCGCCCCGTTGCAGCCCGGTGTGCGGCTGATGTTCCCCGGGCTGGACAGGCTGGTCCGCGTCGACCTGCGGGTGGTCACCCTGACGATTCCCCCGCAGGAGGTCATCACGAAGGACAACGTGTCGGCCCGGGTCAACGCCGTCGTGCTCTTCAAGATCGTCGATCCGGTCCGGTCGGTGATGGCGGTGGAGAACCACGCGGTCGCCACATCCCAGATCGCGCAGACCACGTTGCGGTCGGTCGTCGGACGCGCCGACCTCGACACGCTCCTGGCCCATCGGGCGACCTCAACGAGGACCTCACCATGAGCATCGACGCCCAGACCGGACCGTGGGGGGTGCAGGTGCAGGTCGTGGAGATCAAGGACGTCGAGATCCCCGAGGCGATGCAGCGCGCCATGGCCAGGGAGGCCGAGGCGGAGCGGGAGCGGCGCGCCAAGGTGATCGGCGCCCGCGGCGAACTCCAGGCCTCCGAGGAGCTGCGCCAGGCCGCGGACACGCTCAGCAGGAGTCCGGCCGCCCTGCAACTGCGTTATCTGCAGACCTTGCTGGAGCTCGGCGCCGACCAGAACTCCACCATCGTCTTCCCTCTGCCCATCGACATCATCGGACCGTTCCTGGAGAGGCTCCCCTCTGCGATGAACGGAGCCCCCGTCACGAGGAGGAACCCGTGACCGCACCCACCCCGGCCTCCGGCTCCGGCCCAGGTCCCGGCTCAGGCCCGGGCTCCGGATCCGGCCCAGGTCCCGGCTCCGGAGCGCACGAGCACCCGGAGCCGCGCGGGCTCCACATGATGATCCTCGGCTCGGTCCTGGCCGTGCTCGCCCCGCTCGCCGGGTTCCTCGGGGGCAGCATGGCGGGCCACTCGGGCGGCACCACCGGTCTGAGCCCGTTGTTCCTGTGGATGTTCGGCGGGCTGGTCATCGGCGCGATCGGCGCGGTCATCGCCATCACCGGCGGTCTGCGCTGGGTCCGTGCGCGACACGTCCGCAAGTGGCACTCGGAAGAGGACGACTGAGCAGGACAAATACACCTATACAGCCACATACTGGATTCGGTGCAGCAGATCGTATACATCATATAAAAAGTCATTAACGTGACAAAAATCGTGTGACGCGATAGAAACAACACCCGTCGCCCCCGTATGCGGTACCCCTGATGCCTCTGACGGCACCGCGGCCGGGAGCGTCCCGTCAACGTCGAAGAGTCACCCCGAGCCCTCGACTGCGGCCTGCGGGCCGCAGCGGGCCCGCCCCAACCGGAGAGGCCGCGCATGGACGCCCGTCGCATCCTCATGGGCACACCTCGTCTCCACCGTATTGTTAGCGCTCACAGCAGTGTGAACGCACGCCTCGCCGGCCGAGACCGGAGATCCCTCGGCGCAGGCGGTGATTCCCGGCACGACGGGAACATTCCACGAACAGCACTGAAAGGCTGGATAGTGACTCTGTCCACCGTTACACGGCGGGCCTGTATCGCCGCATTCGCCCTCACGACGCTCGTCGGCACCACGACGACGGCGACCGCCTCAGCGGCGGCCGCCCCGGCCGCCGGGTCCTACACCCTGGTCAACGCCGCCAGCGGCCTGTGCCTCGACGTCAAGGCCAAGAGCACCGCCGACGGCGCCCAGCTCGTCCAGTACGCCTGCAACGGCGGTGCCAACCAGACCTGGGCCCTGACCGACGTCACCGGCGGCCGGCGGCTGACCGCCGCCCACAGCGGCAAGTGCGCCGGCATCTCCGGCAACAGCACCTCCGCGGGCAAGGCCGCCCTTCAGCAGACCTGCTCTGAAAGCGCTTTCCACACCTGGCGGCTCGACCAGGTCTCCGGCAGCACCTACCGCGTCGTCAACCTCGGCAGCGCCAAGTGCCTCAACGTCAAGGACTCCTCCACCGCCAACGACGCCACCGTCCAGCAGAACTCCTGCGACACCGCCGCCGGCAAGCGCTGGACGCTCAAGCCCGCCGGGGCCGCCCCCGCCCCGGCCCCCACCGCGACGGCCAAGCCGACCACCAAGCCGACCGCCACCCCCACCGCCAAGCCCACGGCCGCTCCCACGACGGCCCCCACCGCCACGCCGCTGCCCGGCTGGCCCACGGCCAAGGGACAGCAGCCGGTCACCGCCACCATCCCCGTCAGCGGACCCTATGACGGCGGCATGAAGCGCTTCTACGGCTCCGGCAAGCTCGGCGGCGACGGCCAGGACGAGGGCCAGGACCCGATCTTCAAGCTGGCCGACGGCGCCGTCCTGCAGAACGTGATCATCGGTTCGCCCGGCGCCGACGGCATCCACTGCACCGGCACCTGCACGCTGAAGAACGTCTGGTGGGAGGACATCGGCGAGGACGCCGCCACCTTCAAGGGCACCAGCGCCTCCCAGACCATGACCATCGACGGCGGCGGCGCCAGGGCCGGCTCCGACAAGGTCTTCCAGCACAACGGTCCCGGCACCATGGTGCTGAAGAACCTGCGGGTGGAGAACTTCGGCAAGCTCTACCGCTCCTGCGGCAACTGCTCCAAGCAGTACGCCCGCCACGTCGTCGTCTCCAACGTCCAGGTGACCGCCCCGGCCAAGTCGCTCGTCGGGATCAACCCCAACTACGGCGACACCGCGAAGCTCTCGGGGATCACGATCATCGGCGACCCCGGCAAGAAGATCGCGATCTGCGACCGGTACAAGGGCGTCACCAAGGGCGAGCCCGGCAAGACCGGCACCGGCCCCGACGGCGTGAGCTGCCTGTACTCCGCCTCCGCCATCACCTACAAGTAAGCCCCTCCGGAGCACCGCCGGGCGACGGTCCCACCCGGCGGCGCTGCGGCGGTGCCGCGACCACCTTTAGAACCCAAGCCGCAAGTGGGGCCAAATGGAACCGTCCTAGCCATGCAGCCGCCGAGACGATCACCATCACGCTCTCCTCACCCAGCTCCGGAACCGGCTTGGGCCCATCAACAACGATGACGTTGACCATCGCCGCCAGCGACCAGCGCCCCGACGCCTTGATCAGCACCTCCGCGAGCTCCGGCTACGCAGGCAGCAACATCTACGCCACCGGTGCGACGACGGCGCGGACCAAGACGACCACGGTGCGCCGGACCGGGCGGACACTCACCCCGCGCGGCTTCTACGTCCGCGTCTACAACGACGGCGACTCCACCGCCGTCATCGCCATCAAGGGCAGCCGCGCATCCTCCGGGTCCACGGTCCGCTACTTCTCCGGCAACACCAACGTCACCGGCACAATGCAATCAGCCTCCGGCCTGCGCGTCGCCCTGGCGCTCGGTGCCTACCGACTGATCGGCGTCCAGCTGCAACTCTCCTCCGCCGTTCCCGTGGGCTCGACCCGGTACGCCAGCGTCTCGGGCACCTGGAGCGGCGACGGCACCCGCAGCGACCTGGTCAGAGCAGCAGTCAAAGTCATCCGCTGAGCTGCCCCGAACCGGGCCATAGGGATATCAGAAGGTGTTCACCGGGCGCGCATGCTGAGATCACGGCCTGGTGGCGGCGCGGAGCCTTGACGTCAGGCCGCGAGCAGAGAGACGGAAACGTAAACGACCAGGAGCAGCGCAACCGAAAGGGCGAGCAGCCACCGGGGAGTGCGGGGCATGGCCAGCCAGGCTGCGGCCGGGTAGGCGATCACGCCGCTGAAAACGATGAGCTTGAGGGAGACGTCGGCCA
>NZ_CDRNDK010000530.1:0-3897 GCF_977012225.1 Planomonospora algeriensis
CTCGTCCCGGCCGCCGGGCGGTCCCGCCCCCGGCCCTCGCGGCCCCCTTCACGGCGCCGGCGGTCTCGGCGGTCTCGCCCTCGCCCCCGTTCCCGGTGTGGGCGGTCTCGGCGTTCTCTCCCACGGCCTCACCGGCCTCCTTCGCGGTGTCGGCGCTGTGCCTGCTGCGTCAGGTGAGGGCGACCCGGAACCGGTCGGGGGCGCCGTCGAATACACCGCCCGAGACGTCGTCGCTCCCGTCCCTGCGGACCGCGTCCCCGTCCGGCCGGAGGATGTCCCGCACCACGAAGGCCATCATGATCAGAATGGTGATCGCGCGCCCCCAGACGGCGGTGAAGTAGGTGTCACCGGCGATGCCCAGGTGCTCGTTGCCCTCCTGGATCCCGACGAGGTACAGCCAGATCGCGAAGAAGTACCAGCACTCGGCGGCCATCCAGAGCGCGATCGGCTTCCAGTTCGGCCGGGCCAGCACCGCGAAGGGGATCAGCCACAGCACGTACTGCGGCGACCAGACCTTGTTGGTGAGCATGAAGGCGGCCAGCGTGAGGAAGCAGAGCTGCATCAGCCGGGGCCGTTCCCGGGCGGTCAGCGTCAGCACCGCGATGGCCGCGCAGAACGCGGCGAGCGAGAGCACGCCCAGGGTGTCGAGCCGGTCGGCATCGCCGAGGATCGGCCACTGCTTCTGGTTGAAGAAGTACCAGAGCGAGCCCCAGTCGGCCGGCCGCTCCTCGCTGAAGACGTAGAACCGCTTCCAGCCCTCGAAGGCGAAGAGCATCACCGGGACGTTGACGGCCAGCCAGGCGCCCGCCGTACCGCCGACGGTCTGCAGGAACGGCTTCCACCGGCCGGTCCGCCAGGCCAGCAGGAAGAGCGGGCCGAGGAACATCAGCGGGTAGAACTTCGTGGCGATGGCCAGGCCCAGCAGGACGCCCGCGAGCCACTGCCGCCGCTTGGCCCAGGCGAGCAGCGCGCCGAGCGCCAGAGCGTTGGCCGCCAGGTCCCAGTTGATGTACGCGGTGAGGATCAGGGCGGGCGCCAGGGCGTACCAGAGCGCGTCCCAGCGGCGGGCCGGACCGGCCAGCGCCGCCATCAGCAGCACGCCGACGACCAGGCAGACCGCCATCAGGATCACGGTCAGGTCGTAGAACACCGTCCCGGCCGCCGTGGTGTTCGCGTCGCCGGGGATGATCCGGCGGAAGAACTCCATGATGGCCCCGATGCCGACGGGATACTCCACCGGGAAGTCGACGTAGGGGACCATGCCCTCGTTGAGCTTCTCGTTCCACCACAGCGGATAGATGTCGGTGTAGCAGAAGTTCGTGAACTGGAGCGTGCCGTGGTTCCAGGCCCCGCCGAAGCGGCACGGCCACTTCCACACGTAGGCCAGGACCGCCCCCAGCCCCGCGAACAGGGCCAGGGGCAGGTACGGCGCCGCCCGCACGCCGAAGTTCGCCGGCGACTCCGGCAGCGGCTCCTCCGTCGTCCGGACGCCCATCAGGATCGCCGGCCGCTCGGCGTCGGTGTCGGCTTCGGCGTGACCGCCGGCGGGGTGCCGCCGACGTTCGTGTTGAAGCCGCCGTCACCGCCGTCGCCGATGCCGCCGTCCCCGATGTCCGGGGGACCGCCGTCGGCTCCGGTCTCGCACGCCCAGTCGCCCGGCGCGCACCGCATCCCGTCGGGCGTCTCCGGCATGCCGTCGCCCGGCCAGCCGTCACCGTCGCCGTCGCCCTCCATGGTGGGGGTCGGCGTGGGCGTCGGCTTCGGGGTGGCCAGGTTGTTCACGCTGCCGATCCCGGCCTTCGGCGGGAACTGCTTGACCTCGTCCTTGGCGGTCACGGCGGCCATGTAGTCGTGCCAGATCTGGGTGGGGGTGCCGCCGCCGCCGATGAAGGAGGGCATCGGCTCCTCGTCCCAGTAGATCGTCTTACCCTGGAACTTCTCGGGGTTGGCGACCTGGCCGAACTCGTTGACCTTGATCTTCTTGCGTCCGGGCTTGTCCCACGGCCGGTCGTAGGGCACGTCCTTGGACATGCCGACCGCGGTGACCAGCTGCGGGGTGAAGCCGACGAACCAGGCGTCCTTGTACTCGTTGTTGGTGCCGGTCTTGCCGGCCACCGGGCGCACGCCCAGGTTCGCGGCGCCGCCGGTGCCGCCCTTGACCACGGCCTGCATGGCGAAGGTCGCGTCGGCCGCCGCCTCGGGGCTGATCACCTGCTCGGGCCGCTTCAGTTCCGCCGCGAGCAGGGTCCCGTCCGGGCCGGTCACCGTCTGGACGGTGTGCCACTTCACGTGCTTGCCCTCGTTGGCGAAGATCGAGTAGCCGGCGGCCTGCTCGACCGCGGTGACCGCGGCGCTGCCGATGGTCATGGCGTACTTGTGGTTCTCCATCGACCAGTCGACCGAGTTCTTCCCGCCGTAGGACGGGTGCGTCTTCGCCCGCTCGCCGACGCCGGCCGCCTTGGCGACCTCGGCCACCTTCTCCAGCCCGACCTCCTTGCCCATCTGGACGAAGACCGTGTTCACCGAGCTGGCCATGGCCTTGACCATGTTGATCGGGCCGAAGTTCTGCTTGCCCGAGTTGCTGATCGGCTTGGTCCCGGGCATCTCGATGGTGCTCTTGCCGTCGACGTAGCTGTCCAGGGAGTGGCCCGCCTCCAGCCAGGCGGCGAGCACGTACGGCTTGAACGCCGAGGCGGCCTGCTTGAGGGAGTCGAACGCGCGGTTGTTGAAGTCCTGGGTGAAGTCGTCACCGCTGTAGAAGGCGAGCACCCGGCCGTTCCTGGGGTCCACGGAGGCCACCGAGGCGTGGATGGTGGGGTCGAGCCCCTTCGTCCTGGCGTTCACCGTATCCCTGGCGGCGATCATCATGTCCTTGTCGAAGGTCGTGACGATCCGGAGCCCGCCGGTCTCCAGCCGCTTCTCGTCGAAGCCGCGCGCCTTGAGCTCGCGGCGCACGATCTCGAGCATGTAGCCCTTGAGGCCCTTGTTGACCTCGGAGTGCTTGACCTCCTCGAACTTCAGCTTCTCGAACGGCACCCCGACGTACTTGCCGTACGCCCCCGGGTTCATCAGGTTCATACCGCTGAGCGCGTACTCGTAGCGCTCCTTGGTCGCGGCGAAGTTGCCGCTCTGCTCCAGGGTGTCGAACCGGCTCGGGTTCTGGATGCGGCCCGCGAGGTAGGCCGCCTCGGGCACGCTCAGCTCCCAGACGTGCTTTTTGAAGAACGCCTTCGCGGCCGCCTCGATGCCGTTGGCGCCGCGGCCGAAGTAGATGGTGTTGAGGTACCGGGTGAGGATCTCCTCCTTGGACAACTGCTTGTTGACCTTGACCGCGACGAAGATCTCGGTGATCTTCCGCTTGGGGGAGATGTCCTTGCTGATGCCCTCGTAGTAGCCGCGGACGTACTGCTGGGTGATGGTCGAGGCGCCCTGGATCTGGGTGCCGCTGACGGTGCTCCAGACCGCCCGGGCCATGCCGGTGAAGTCGATGCCGCTGTCCTCGCGGAAGCTGCGGTTCTCCACGGCGATCACCGCGTCCTGGACGTGCCGGGGGATCTGCTTGTACTCCACCGGGGTGCGCTTGACACCGATCGTGGCGATCCGGGTCTTGCCGTCCCGGTAGTAGATGACGCTGCCCCGGTCGTTCACGTCGTCCTTGGGCAGGTCGGGGATGGGGGTGTTGGCGTAGGCCACGGCGATCATGCCGAAGACACCCGCGGTGAGGATCGTGAAGCTCGCCAGCACGATCTTCCAGCTCGGGATGAAGCGCCTCCAGCCCTTGCGTCCGGGCTTGTCCTCCGCCGAAGGGTCCTCAGGCCCGCCCGGTCCGCCCGGCCCGCCGGAGCCTCCCGGTCCGCCTGAGCCGCGTCCGCCCCGGCCCCGACGGCCCCTGCCGCC
>NZ_CDRNDK010000531.1:0-3895 GCF_977012225.1 Planomonospora algeriensis
TGTACGACAGGATCGTCAGGAACACCCCCCAACCCGCATCCAGGATCGAACGGTTGAGACCGGACTTGGCCGCGACGCCCCGGCCAGGCGCGTCGAGCGTGCCGGACGCGCTGCGGGCCATGTTCGCAATCCGCAGATCCTCATGCACGATTACATCGTGATCGCGGACCAAGGCGAGCGCCGACTTGTGGATGCGGCCTTCGCTGACGCGCTTGAAGAACGCGGCGAACGCCTTGTCCAGGCGGCGCAGGGTGGCCTGCTGGGAGGAGAACGACCACCGGCCCTGCCCGCCGGGGTCGTCGGCGCGGATGTGTTTCAGGTCGGCGGACTGGTCGCCGTAGCGGACGCTCACGCCCGCTTTGGCGTAGGCGGTACGGCGGTGCTCCAGGGCGGCGTTGTAGAGCTGCCGGTGGTCTTCCAGGCACGCGGCGAGGGCGGCGGCCTGCTTGGCGGTGGGGCGCAGCAGGAACTTCAACGATCTGCGCACCCCCACCCCCCATCACGATCGGTAACGACAGCACCACGATATCGGCTAGCACCGACAAGACCAGGAAGGACATCCATGATGCGCAGACCTGACAGGTTGGGGCAGGCTCGGGCCTCGACGGCCCTCCCGCTCCCGGTTCCCCCGGCGCCTCAAGACGACGGTTCCCTCGGGAGACTCTGATGGATCGGCTCCGTCCCGGCCGTGCCGCCACGGCCGCAGTGGTCGCCGTGGTCGTCCTGTGCGTCGCGGCCGGGTTCGCGGCGCTCGTCCTGGTGGCCGACACGCTGGTGCGCCGGGCGGGCGGACCGCCCGCCGCGCCGCCCTCGCCGCAGGTCGACCACGTCGCCGAGGCCCGGCGGCTGGCCTCCGAAGGGCTGGCGGACGCCAACGACTTCGGCTGCCGGCCCCGCGAGGCGACGCCGTACCCGGTGATCCTGGTGCACGGGGCCAAGAGCACCGGGGCGGTGACGTGGCCGGTGGCGGCGGCGTACCTGTCCAAGCAGGGCCACTGCGTCTTCGCGCTCGATTACGGCTGGAGCCGGTCGCTCAGGGAGTCGGCCCGGACGCTGGGGGTCTTCGTGGAGGGGGTGCTCCAGACGACCGGGGCGGAGCGGGCCGCGATCGTCGGGCACAGCCTGGGCGGGCTCGTCCCCCGGGCGTACATGCGGTTCGAGGGCGGGGCGGCGAAGGTGGCCGAGCTGGTCACGCTGGGGTCGCCGCACCACAGCCCGGCGGCGGGGCTGCGCGAGGACTGCGGGCCGGAGACCGTCTGCGAGGAGCTGGCGCCGGGCTCGGAGCTGATGCGGGCGCTCAACACGCCCTCCATGGTGGAGCCCGGGGTCGGCTACACCGCCCTCGGGCTGGAGGCCGAGCAGAAGGCCGCCTCCACGTTCGTCGAGGGCCCGCCGGAGCAGGTGAGCAACCGCATGCTCCAGGACGACTGCCCCCTCAAGGGGCTCATCGAGGGGGCCTTCGGGCACAACCTGACGACGCTTGACCCGGTGATGCTCTCCTACGTCGGCAAGGCGCTGGAGGAGCCGGGGCCGCTGCCGGAGGACTACCGGCCGGACTGCTCCGCGCTCATCTTCTGAACCGGGGACGAGGCACCGGGGCCTCCTGCCCGCCCTTAGCCGGCCGTCGCCCGCCGGGTCACCTCGGCGACGACCTGCTCGCGGAGCGGCTGCAGGTAGAAGTGGTCGCCGGGGAAGACGGTCAGCGAGAAGTCCGAGGCCGTGTGCGCCTCCCAGGACTTGGCCTGGGCGGGGGTGACGACCGGGTCGGCGTCACCGACGAGCACGGAGATCGGGGTGCGCAGCGGCGGGCCGGGCCGGTGGCGGTACTTCTCGGCGAGCCGGAAGTCGCCGCGGACGTACGGCAGGACGAGCTTGCGCAGTTCCCCGTGGGCCAGGACCTCCGCCTCGGTGCCGCCGAGCCGGTTGAGCACGGCCACCAGGCGGTCGTCGTCGTAGTCCGCGTATCCGCGGTCGCGGCGCTCGTGCGGCGCCGCGCAGCCCGAGGCGAACAGCCGGGCCGGGCCGGTGCCTCGCGCCTCCAGGACGCGGGTGACCTCGTAGGCGGCCAGCGCGCCCAGGCTGTGCCCGAACAGCGCGAAGCGCCGGTCCAGCAGCGGGACCAGCTCCTCGGCGACCGCCGCGGCCAGGGCGTCCATGCTCTCGGGGAGCGGCTCGCCGTAGCGGTCGGCGCGGCCGGGGAGTTGCACGCCGTACAGCTCGACGGTGTCCGGCAGCAGTGCGGGCCAGTCGCGGTAGGCGGTGGCCGAGCCGCCCGCGTGCGCGAAGCAGATCAGCCGGGTGGTCGCCGCCGGGCGGGGGCGGGGGCAGCGCAGCCAGGTCATGCGATTCTCTCCTCCGCTCGGGCCCGGTCCTGCTCCGGGTCCCGCCGTGCTCCGGGTCCCGCTCCGGGCCGGCCGTCCGCCGGGCCCGGGTCGTGCTCCGGGCCCCGCTCCGGACCCGGCTGCGCGCCGGGTCCGGCGGATCATTCTCCCATTTCGCCCATCGCCTCGATCAGGCTCCTCGGGCGCATGTCGGTCCAGTTCGCCTCGATGTGGTCCAGGCAGGCCTGGCGGGTGTCCTCACCGAAGGCGACGGTCCAGCCGGGCGGGATCTCGGCCCACGCGGGCCACAGGGAGTACTGGCCCTCGTCGTTGACCAGGGCCAGGTAGGTGCCGTCGGGGTCCTCGAAGGGGTTGGTCGTCATGACAGTTCCTTCCTCAGCAGCGCGGCGATCTCCGCGACCGGTCCGGGGTTCAGCATGCTCTCGTGGTCGCAGTCGACGGCGTGGTCGACGACGGCCCCGGTGACGTACGGCTTCCAGTCGGCGGCGGTGGGGGCGTCCGCCTCCCGCCCCCGGGCGGCGGTGAAGAAGAGCACGTCCCCGTCGAAGACGCGCGGCGCGTACTCCCGGGAGATCTTCACGCCGTTGCGGTAGTGGCGGTGGACGGCGCGCAGGGTCGGCTCGTCGAGGGTGGCGTACCGGCCGCCGTGCGCGCGCACGAACGCCATGATGTCATCGACCTCGCCCGATCCTCCATAGCCGATCGCGGCCAGCATGCCGGACAGCACCTCGTCCCGCTCCGGCGCCTCCTCCGCACCGCCCTGCTCCGGCACGGCGCCGGGGCCGGCGCCGGGGTAGGCGTCGAGCATCGCCAGCAGCGCGACCTCCTCTCCGCGCTCGCGCAGCCCGACGGCCATGGCGTGCGCGATCAGGCCGCCCATCGACCAGCCCGCCAGCCGGTACGGCCCGCGCGGCCGGACCTCGCGGATCCGCTCCAGGTAGTCCGCGGCCACGGCCTCGATCGACGGGGCGACGTGGTCGGGCTCGGTCAGCGTCCGCGCCTGGAGGGCGTAGACGGGCTGGTCGGAGCCGAGGTGGCGGAGCAGGCCGGAGTACGGCCAGCCGAGGCCGGCGCCGGGGTGCACGCAGAACAGCGGGGGCCTGCCGCCGGTGGCGCGCAGCGGGAGCAGCACCTCCCGGCCGGTGGAGCCGCCGCGGGTCCCCGACGCCAGGGCCTCGGGCGTCTGGCGGGCGAACACCTCGCGGGGACTGATCTCCAGCCCCTCGCTCCGGGCGCGGGAGACGAGCCGGAGGACCGCGATGCTGTCGCCGCCCAGATCGAAGAAACCGCCGTCGGCGCCGACCCGGTCCAGGCCGAGGGCCTCGGCGAACAGGCGGCAGAGCCGCTCTTCGGCGGGCGTCCGGGGATCCCGTCCGGGGGCCGCCGTCTCCGGATCGGGGAGGGCGGCCCGGTCGACCTTGCCGTTCGGGGTGAGCGGCAGCGCGTCCAGGACCACGACGGTCCGCGGGACCATGTACTCGGGCAGGGTCCGCGCCAGGTGCGCCCGCAGCTCTCCGGGATCGGCGGGGCGGGCGGGGGCGCGGTCAGCGGAG
>NZ_CDRNDK010000532.1:0-3894 GCF_977012225.1 Planomonospora algeriensis
CGGGGTGTGCGCGCCGGAGACTGCCTGGCGCTGCGCGGCGGGGAGCTGCCCTGCTCGGCGCGGGGCTGGTACGGCAAGGTGCTGGCGGTGGTCGGCGGGAAGGAGAGCTGTCCGGGCGGCGCGCTCGACGCGCTCGCGTCGGCGGCCGGGCGGTCGCCTGCCTGGGCGAGGGCGGCGGCGTGCTCTCCGTGGGCGACTGCGTGGTACGGCCCGCGGAGCGGCTGGTCAGCCGCCGGGCGCTCACCAGGACGCCGTGCGGTTCGCCGGAGGCCTGGGCCCGGGTGACGGCCAGGGCCGGCTCGAACGAGGGCTGCCCGGCCGGTTCGGACCGCTATCTGCGGGTGCGCGGGCCGGGGATTCCCCGTCCTGTGACCTGCCTGCGGCGAGTGGCACTGCACGGCTCCCCGTAGACTCGGGTCACGTGAGCCTGAGCATCGGCATCGTCGGATTGCCCAACGTCGGCAAGTCCACGCTTTTCAACGCGCTGACCAAGACCGCCAACGCCCTGGCGGCGAACTACCCGTTCGCCACCATCGAGCCCAACGTGGGCATCGTCGGCGTACCCGACCCGCGTCTGGAGAAGCTGGCCGAGATCTTCGGCTCCGCCAGGATCCTGCCCGCGAAGGTCGAGTTCGTCGACATCGCCGGCCTGGTCAAGGGCGCCTCCGAAGGCCAGGGCCGGGGTAACCAGTTCCTCGCCAACATCCGGGAGACCGACGCGATCTGCCAGGTCATCCGGGTCTTCAGCGATCCGGACGTGACCCACGTGGACGGCGCGGTCGCCCCCGAGCGCGACATCGAGACCATCAACACCGAGCTGATCCTGGCCGACCTGCAGACGCTGGAGAAGGCGATCCCGCGGCTGCAGAAGGAGGCGAGGACCAACAAGGACCGCAAGTCCGTGCTGGAGGCGGCCGAGGCCGCGGTCAAGCTGCTGGACGGCGGTACGACCCTGTACGCCGGGGCCAAGGGCGCCGGGATCGACCCGGCGGACCTGCGGGACCTGCACCTGCTGACCGGCAAGCCGTTCCTCTACGTCTTCAACCTCGACGCCGACGAACTGGTCGACACGGAGCTGCGCGACCGGCTCTCGGCGCTCGTCGCGCCGGCCGAGGCCGTCTTCCTGGACGCCAAGATCGAGTCCGAGCTGGTCGAGCTCTCCGACGAGGAGGCGCTGGAGCTGCTCCAGTCCGTCGGCCAGGAGGAGTCGGGCCTGGCGCAGCTCGCCCGGGTCGGCTTCGAGACCCTCGGCCTGCAGACCTACCTGACGGCGGGCCCCAAGGAGACGCGGGCCTGGACGATCCCCAAGGGCGCGACCGCCCCCGAGGCCGCCGGCGTCATCCACACCGACTTCCAGCGCGGTTTCATCAAGGCGGAGGTCGTCTCCTTCGACGACCTGGTGGAGGCGGGTTCCATCGCCGCGGCGCGGCAGGCGGGCAAGGCCCGCATCGAGGGCAAGGACTACGTGATGCGCGACGGCGACGTCGTGGAGTTCCGCTTCAACGTCTGATCATCCTCTCCGCGCTCGTCGCGGGCGTCTGAGCCTCCTCGGGGCGGGTGCGGTCCGGCAGGGCCGTGCCCGCCCTGTGCTTTGTCACCCTCCGTGAGGTTCTGTCCGGCAAATATGCAGGTCGGGACAGTCGGCGCGCTTTTTGGATAGCAATGGGTGGCGTTTGGGTAACCGAGGTGGGTGCTGGCCAGGAGGAACGTGCTTTGTCCGGCACGTCGGGAGAGACGAGGGGGCCCGAACGGTTCCAGACCCGGTTTGCTCAGTCCATACGATGACTGCAGCATGGGCGTGGTTTTCCTGGAAGAATCGGCGGGGCAGTTAAGGTAATCGCTTCACCATGGCTCACGGGGTCAGGAGTAATACGACACCGCGCCGGCCGGGGGGATCGGCGCGAGCGGAGGCGTGATGGCTCGAAGGTCAATCGTCCAGCAGGATCCTCGGATCGCTGGTGACCCTGAGCTTTCGGCATACCCGGGGGCGTCCGACGACCTCGACCTCGATTCCGCCCCGGTCCGGGGGCGGGGTGCGCCGCGTCGCGGCCGCTGGTCCGGAGGGGGAGGCCGCTGGCTGGTGTGGACCGGCCGCGTCATCCTCTGGGCGCTGATCGTGGTCATCCTGGTGAACGGCATTCGCGCACCTTTTGAGCGGTTTACCGGCGGAAATGCGAATACGGGCACAACGCCCGTTTCTGTCGATGCGGGATTCCCGACCACGAAGGCCACCTCCTTCGCCGGCCAGTTCGCGGCCGTCTACCTGAATTTCGACGCCGTGCGCACGGCGGAGCGGGCCGCGCGGCTGGCGCCCTTCCTGCCAGACGGGGCCGAGCCCCAGTTCGGCTGGGACGGCCTCGGGCGGATGAGCGCCGGGGCGATCCAGCCCTACGGCATCGAGGTCGCCGACGCGGAGAACGCCGTCGTGACGCTGGCGTTCCAGTCCGACGACCGCCGGCAGCTGCTGTCCGTCCCGGTCTTCCACGACAAGGAGACCGGGAGGTTCGTGGTCTCCGGGCGCCCGGGCATCCTGCCCGCGCCGACGCCGGCGGTCCTGCCGCCCGTCGCCGAGCCCGACCGCGACGAGGCCGCGGAGCAGGAGCTGCGCGCGCCTCTGGCCAACTTCTTCAAGGCCTACGCCGCCAGCGACACCGACTCTCTGCAGCAGTACGCCGCGGAGGGAGTCGTGCTCCAGGGGTTCGGCGGGTCCTTCGCCTTACTGGAGCTCAAGGACCTGCTCGTGCCGCTGACCACCGGCGCCACCAGGGAGGTGACCGCGACGGTGGTCTGGGGGGTGCCCTCGGGCGCGGGCCCGTCCGCCGGTCCCACGCCGAGCGACCCGGGGGGCGTGAGCGGCAGGCTGGAGCAGGCCTACGTCCTCACCGTGGTCAAGCAGGGCGACAAATGGTTCGTCCAGAGCATCCGGGGCGCCGGACGGTCCGTGGGGTGACGCATGATCGAATGGTGGCAGTCCGGAGTGAACAGACCCCCCTTGGTCGACGAGCCGGTGGTGAGGCGGTCGGCGCACCCGCGCCGCGGTCCCATGTCCGCCCGGCGCGTGCGGCCGTGAGCACGGAGGACGAGAAGTGACTCTGAAGACCATCCTGCTGAGTGTGATCGACTTCGCTCAGCAGCCGACCGGCCAGCCGACCGCTCCTCCGGCAGGTGTGAACACCGAGGGCCTGGCGGACTTCCTCCGCCGGTTCTTCGCCCCGCTCTTCCTCGTCATCGTCTCCGTGGTGGCCCTGTTCTTCCTGTTCACCCGTGAGATCACCAGGTTCGTCCAGTTCATCATCCTTGCCATCGCCATCGGCGTGATCTTCTACGTGCCCAACATCATCGAGGTGACGGCCAAGGCGATCGCGGGCGCTCTGGGCATCACGGGGAGCTGAGGCCGCGCGGCGGCGGCCGGACGACGAGAGGCGGAGAGGAGGAGCGCATGGACCTGCCCACTTATACCAATATCTGGCGGATCGAGAAGCGGCTCTACAAGCTGTACGACCTACGGCTGCCGATGCCGCTTCCGATCGTCTGGATCGGTGTGTTCGTGGGGGTGACGGCTCCGTGGTCGTTCCTGCTCGCGATGCTCGGCCTGCCCTTCGACGCTCCCTGGCACGTGGTCTACCTGGTGCCGCCGGGGGTGGTGACGTGGCTGTCCACCCGTCCGGTGATCGAGGGCAAGCGGCTCACCGAGCTGCTCCAGTCGCAGTCGCGCTATCTGGGGGAGCCGCGCACCTGGTGCCGGATGGCCCCCGCGGCGGAGCCCACGGAGATCACCCTCGTCGGCAGGGTCTGGCGGACGCTTCCGCAGCAGGCGGCGCCGGTCCGGGTCAAGGTCGCGCGCAGGGCCCGCCACGCCGCGCCGTCCAGGCGCGCCGCCGAGGCGTCCCGCAC
>NZ_CDRNDK010000533.1:0-3894 GCF_977012225.1 Planomonospora algeriensis
CGCGGCCCGGTGGGCGCCCTCGGTCCGGTGGCCGCTCAGCCACCAATACCAGCCCAGCGCGCCGACCAGCCGCAGCGCCAGGTCGACGCGGTCCTGCTCGACGGCCCAGCGCAGCGCCGCCGACAGGTTGTCGTGCTCGCGCGCCATCTCGGCGAGGCAGGCCGCCTGCCGCCGGTCGCGGAGCCCCGGATCGGCCTCCTCCGCCAGCTCGGTGAAGTGGACCGCGTGCGCCAGCCGCAGCCGTTCCTGCTCGCCCGAGGCCGCCAGCCGCTCGGCGGCGTACACGCGGATGGTCTCCAGCATCCGGTAACGGGGCACGGGGTCGTGGTCCGCCACCGTCACCAGCGATTTGTCGACCAGGCGGGCCAGCACGTCGAGCACGTCGCCCCGCGGCAGCCCCTGCCCGGCGCAGATCCACTCGGCGGCCTCCAGGGCGATGCCCCCGGCGAAGACGGACAGGCGGCGGAGCATCGTCCGCTCCTGCTCGTCCAGCAGGTCCCAGCTCCACTCCACCACCGCGCGCAACGTCTGGTGCCGGGGCAGCGCCGTACGGCTGCCGCCGGTCAGGAGGCGGAACCGGTCGTCGAGGCGGTGGGCGATCTGCCCGGCGGACAGGGAGCGGAGGCGGGCCGCGGCCAGCTCGATGGCGAGCGGCATGCCGTCGAGCTCACGGCAGATCCGCACCACCGCCTCGGCCTCCGCCGCGGGCCGGTAGCCGGGGCGGACCGCCGCGGCGCGCTCGGCGAACAGGCGGACCGCCGGATAGTCCAGCGCGGCGGCACCGTCCGGGCCGTCGGCCGGACCGCTGACCGGCGGCGGGAGCTCCAGCGGCGGTACCGGCCAGGTCAGCTCGCCGGTGATGCCGAGAGGCTCGCGACTCGTGGCCAGGACCCGCACGCCGGGGCAGCCGGCGAGCACGCGGTCGGCGAGCCGCGCCGCCGCCTCGACCAGGTGCTCGCAGTTGTCCAGGACGATCAGCAGCCGCTTCTCCGCCAGGGCCGAGAGCAGGCGGGAGAGCGGGTCGCGGGCCGACGGGGGGGAAGGGGCCGGGCCGCACGAGCGGGCCGTCGCGCAGTTCCAGCGCCGAGAACGCCGAGAACACGGTCTGCGGCACCTCTGCGGGATCCGCCACCGGGGCGAGCTCCACCAGCCACACCCCGTCCGCCAGCCCGTCGGCCACCGTCTCGGCCGTCTCGACCGCCAGCCTGCTCTTCCCCGCACCGCCGGGGCCGAGCAGGGTGACCAGCCGGTGCCGGGCGAGGAGCTCCGCCGTGCGGAGCACGTCGCGCTCCCGCCCGACGAAGCTGGTGAGCCTGGCCCGCAGGTTGCCCCGGCGCGGGGACCCCGCCGGTCCCGGCGCTGGAGCGGGCACCGGAACGAGCCCGTGGGCGGGCACGGGGGAGCCCGCGGGAACCGGCGTGCGCTCCCGCTCGTCGGCCGGTTCCCCGCGCAGCATGGACAGGTGGAGCCCCGCCAGCTCGGGCGAGGGGTCGGCGCCCAGTTCCTCGGCGAAGACCGCGCGGGCGTCCTCGAACGCGGCCAGCGCCTCGGCCCGGCGGCCCGAGTCGTACAGCGCGCGCATGAACTGACCGCGTAACCGCTCATGGAACGGATGGGCGGCGATCAGCGCGGGCAGTTCGGCGGTCAGGTCGGCCTCCCGGCCGAGCAGCAGGTCGGCCTCGATCCGGTCCTCCAGCGCGGCCAGGCGCAGGGCCTCCACCCGGGCGAGGGCGGAGGCGGCGATCTCGTCGCCGTCCAGGTCCGCCAGGGCCGATCCCCGCCACAGCTCCAGCGCGGCGCGGAGCGTGACCGCCGCCTCCGCCGGGGAACCCGCAGCGAGGGCGGCCCGGCCCTCGGCGGCCAGCCGGGCGAAGCGGTGCGCGTCCACCTGGTCGAGGCCGACGGCCAGCCGGTAGCCGGTCGCCGTGGCCTCGACGAGACCCCGCTGGTCGCCCAGCGCCGTGCGGAGACGGGAGACCAGCGCCTGCAGCGCGTTCGCCACCGCGGCCGGAGGCCGGTCCCTCCAGACCCCCGCGATCAGCCGGTCCGTCGGCACGGTCCGCCCGGCGTCGAGGACCAGCAGGCAGAGGAGGGTCCGCAGGCGCCGACCGGTGACCTCCACGGTCTCGCCGCGGCGGCGGACCTCCAGAGGCCCGAGGACGGCGAAATTCACCTCGATGCTCCCCCTCACCCCGTCCATCCATTGATTCTGTCCGATTCCGGGGCGTTTCCGCGCCGCGGAACCTCGCGATCCGGTCGGTGCACCTTCCAGATCCGCGTAGCATCATCGGGCATGGGGAAGTCGAACACGTCTACGCGCGCGCGCCGGACCGTCATGACGACGGTGTCCGCGGCGCTCGTCGTCGTCTCCTCCGGTTGCGGCATGGTCGGCAGCGCCGCCTCCGCCGAGCGGCTCCAGCTGGAACCGCTCAGCGTCTCAAGCCCCACGCTGCGGGACGGTGGCCCCCTGCCGTCCGACTACTCCTGCCGCGGCTCGGTCGGCAACCCGCCCCTGCGCTGGTCTCGGGTGCCGGACGGAGCGAAGTCCGTGGCGATCGTGGTCGACAACAACAACGCCGAGGCCGGCGCCGAAGTGCACTGGGTGGTGTTCGACATCGAACCCCCCACGAACGAGCTGGCCGAGAGCACGCTCCCCCCCGGAGCCGTGGAGGGCAGCACGACCAACGGCAAAGTGGGCTATGCGCCTCCGTGCCTGCCTCAGGAGAACTATCGTTTCACTGTCTACGCGCTCAACGGGAAGGTCGAGCTCGCGAAGGGTGCCCCCCTCTCCGAGACCCTGAAGAGCATCGCGGACAAGACGATCGCCTGGGGACGGCTGACCACGACGCACATCGAGTGACGAGCTAAACACCGGAGGTAGTAATGGTTACCGATTCTTCACTTAGGGTGTGACAACGCTCATAGTGGTCCGACACAATCAGATCCAATGTCCGAGCGCAGGTGATCACAGGGGGCAGGTCGCGTCGATGGCCGCGCGACCTCACCGGCGCCGCTGGGAGGCCATGGCCTTGAAGGTGGTGCAATGTTCCTGGTCATAGTGGGCCTGGTGGCCGTCGTGCTCCTCGTGCTGGTCGTCGTGGCCATGGGAATGCGGTCGATGAACCGCAGGGAGAGCGCGCTCCCCGCGGAGCGCCTGCGGGAGATGGCCGAGAAGGAGGCCTCGACTCCTACCCGGTCCATCGACGACTTCGCGACCCGCGAACCCAAGATGGACCACTTCACGCCGGACCTCTCGCCGTTCGACGAGCCCAAACCCCGTCCGCCGCGTCCGACGGGCGCCCGCGGCAAACGCGGCGTGAACGAGTTCGGCGAGCCCGACGACTACGACGACGACTACTGGACGCGGCTCCAGGCGGACGACGGCGGCTTCGGCGGCTCCCTCGGAGCCAAGATGGGCGCCAGCCGCCCCGTCGAGCAGCCCGACCGCCCGGAGGTCGACGCCGACGCGGTGACCGTGCAGGCCCCCCTGCCGAACAGGTCCCGCCCCGGCCAGGCCGCGCCGGTCCCGCCGGCTCCGGCCGCTCCCACTCCCACCACTGCTCCCGCCATCGCCTCGGCCTCCCTGCCCTCGGGCCTCAGCGACCTGGTCGAACCCGTCCAGCCGAACCCGGCCCCCAGCGCCGCCTCCCTGGCCGAGCAGAAGACCGTCACCTTCGCCGCGCCGACCCCCGGCGCCTTCGGCGACGGCCGCACCCCGCGATCCAGCTCCCGCCGGAGCAACCGCTCCTCCTCGTCGTCGAGCGCCTCCGCCGCTCCGAGCGGCGCGAGCGGTTCCCGGACCGGCGGCCCGTCGCGCCCGGACCCGCTGAACGATCCGCTCGGCGGCCCGTACCCGCACGACACCGCCCCCTCCTCCGCCCCCGGCGGCCCGGT
>NZ_CDRNDK010000534.1:0-3888 GCF_977012225.1 Planomonospora algeriensis
GGCGCCGGGCCGCGGAGGCGGCGGCGCGGCGGGCGGCGGCCCCGCAGGCGGAGATCATCGACCTCTCCGAGCACCGCGACGAGCTCTTCGACCAGTACGCCGAGCCGTCCCGCCGCGCGGTCGGAGACTGATCGGTGCCCCGGATGGCGCGAACGCCCTCGGATGTTTGCTAACCTAGTCCACGTCTTGGGGATGTAGCGCAGTCCGGTAGCGCACTTCGTTCGCATCGAAGGGGTCAGGGGTTCGAATCCCCTCATCTCCACCAGGACGGAAGGCCCGGTTCCAGATCATGGAGCCGGGCCTTCCTCTTCCTCCCGGGCGTGAACGCCCGAAGTTCCTCGCTGGATAACGCTGAAATCTGCTCGCGAGTGGATGGTCGTCGCCTTCATGATGTGACGATGCCCCCGAAGACCGCTTACCACGATGCGCTCGGTGATTACTTCGCGGAGCATGCCGGCATCAGCCCGTACAACGCGTATACCGATCGGCCTGCCATGTTGGAGCTCGCCGGTGACGTCGCCGGCGCGAGAGTGCTCGACGTCGGCTGCGGAGCCGGGCACTACGCGACTGAACTGCTGGCACGCGGCGCCGAGGTGGTCGGTGTCGACGGCAGCGCCACCCTGCTGGATCACGCACGGGCACGGGTGGGTGACCGGGCCGAGTTCCTCCTGCATGATCTGGAGGAGCCGCTGGACTTCGCCGATGACGCGTCGTTCGACGGGGCCGTGTGCGCGCTGGTGCTGCACCATCTCACCCGTCGCGTGCAGCTGCTGAGGGAACTGCGCCGGGTGCTGAGGCCCGGGGGATGGCTGCTGGTCTCGACGACCCATCCGGCTGCGGACTGGCGCCATTTCGGGGGTTCGTACTACGCCGACGACTGGGTCGAACTTCCCCTCACCGGCAGCCCGCTTGCGATCCGCTTCCAGCGCATGCCGTTGGAGACGTTCCTGGGCGAGCTGCTGACCGCCGGATTCGTCCTGGAGCGGCTGATCGAGCCGCGGCCGGTCCCTGAGCTGCGGGAAATCAACGAGGCCGCCCACGATAAGCTGCACCAGGCACCGTGCTTCGTCGCTGTCAGGCTGGCGCGTCCTTGATCACGCGAGATGAGGACGGCTCACTGGAATTCGGAGTCCACGCCGGCCAAGGTGCGTCACACGGAGCATCTGTTGAAGGACTCCACGTTCATGTGGGGTGCTGTTCCAGAACCGGCCAAGTCGTGACGTCGGCCGACGGCAAGCCTCCTTCATCCTGAAGCAACAGCTCAGCGCGGGAGTGTATCCACGGAAGTGATGGCAGAGGTGAAGGATCGGCCTGAGCCGGTGCCGACGTGCCGGAATCACTGGATCGCGGTCCCGGCCGGTGACCAGGCGGGTGTCGTGGACGCCCTGGGCCTGTTCTCGTCCAGGCCGGTCACGTTCGCCGGGGCCCGAGAAGCGATCGACGCCGATGGACATGGTGATCGGGGCGAGCGCCGTCATCTGTCACGGGTCTTCGTCGCGTCCGGCCACGGGAGTCAAGGGACAGGGGCGGCTCCAACCGCCGCGGCACCGGTGTAGGTGATCTCGGTAGAGTGGCCCGCCATGGGCGTTCTCGTCGACTACTTCACCGCGGACTCCGAGCGGTCCGCTCGGCTGGCCCTGTCTGGTGGGTCGGCGGCCGCGAACCTGCCGTATGTCGACTGCAAGGGGCGGCTCGGCGGGCTCGACCGCCTCATATCGAGTGGGCTGACGAGCGCCTGGTCGTCGTTCTGTTCCACGGCGCGGTCGGCGAGAAACCCCAAGCTGAAGTGGGCCATCTCCCGGTGGCGCGGGTCCGGCCAGTGCTCCACCAAGGGCAGCACCGCTTCCACTCGTTCGCTGATCCGGTCGAGGAGCGCGTAGCCGGGCAGGCCGGGCAGGCCGGGCAGGCCGGGGAAGCGCTGCGCTCGGAGATCGATGTGGCGGAAGGCCACGTAGTCGAGTTCGGCACCGGTGAAGTCGTCGCCGGTTCGTCTCCGGAGGGGAGCCGTACAGGTCCCAGTGGGAAGGCGGCGATGTCGGCCCTGGAATCCTCGCGGTGGATGGACGGCGTGCCGGACGGCCGGGGCGGCGCGTACATCCGGGCTGAGGTTCACCGCGTCAGCCGGCGCGGTCGACGCGGGAGCCGTCGTCGTACGACTCGCGGGCGTCGAGCAGCTCGTCCCAGTGCTCCCGCGCCCAGGCGCAGGCGACCGCCATCGGCTCGAGCATGCTGCGGCCGAGCGGGGTCAGCCCGTACTCGACGTGCGGGGTGGCGCCGGGGTGGACGGTGCGCTGGACCAGGCCGTCCCGTTCGAGGGAGCGCAGCGACTGTGTGAGGACCTTGGGGGTGACGCGGCTCAGCGGTACCCGCAGCTCGGAGAACCGGCGCGGCCCGTGCTCGAGGCAGCGGATGACGAGCGCCGCCCACTTGTCGCCGAACCGGATCGGATTGAGCGAGGACGGGCACAGCTCGTCGAACATGTCGGCGGGCAGAGGTTCCCTCATGACCTCACGGTAGCCGGTATCCCCATGGTAACCGCAGCCCTCGATAGCGTCCGCGAAGCGGCCGGGCGGACGGGATCCGGCCTTGGGGAAAGGCGGTTCGCCATGAACATCGTGGTCTTCGGAGCGGGCGGCAGAGCCGGTGGGCAGGCCGTCGCCGAGGCGCGCCGGCGTGGGCACCGGGTCACCGCCGTGGTGCGTGACCCCGCGGGCCACAGTGATCTGGCCGACGCGCGGGTGGTGGCGGGTGACGTCACGGATGAGATGAGCGTCGCGCATGCGGCCGCGGGACATGACGCGGTCATCAGCGCCGCCGTGGACCTGTCCGCGTCACCTCACGAGTTCTTCACCGCGTCGGCCCGCGCCCTGACCACCGGTCTGGTGAAGGCGGGGGTGCGCCGGCTGGTGGTGGTCGGCCTGGCGTCGATCATGCCCGGGGCTTCGGGCGCCTCCCTGATGGATGAGCCCGGCTACCCCGACGAGCACCGCGCCTTCTACCTCGGCCACGCGGCGGGTCTCGCCGTGCTTCAGGAATGCGCCCTCGACTGGGCGTACGTCGCACCGGCAGGCGACTTCGACCGTGCGGGCACGCGCACCGGCCGGTACCGGATCGCCGACCATGCGGACCCGGCCGACAGGATCACGTACGCGGACTTCGCGGTGGCGCTGCTCGACGAGATCGAGACCCCTCGTCACCACCGCGCCGCCGTCAGCGTCCGGGAGGCGTGATGCCCGAGGTCCACGACAGTCCGAACCCCTGGGTCGCCGAGCACATCCGTCGTTTCCAGAAGACCGGCGGCCGGCCGCGGCCAGGCGTGAACGATCTGCTGCTGACGACCCGGGGCCGGAGGACCGGCGAACTGCGCCGCACGGTGCTGGTCTACGGACGCGATGGCGACCGCTACGTGCTGGTGGCCTCCGACCGCGGCGCGGACCGCCATCCGGCCTGGTATCTGAACCTGCTCGCCGATCCGTGTGTCACCGTGCAGGTCGGTACGGAGGTCCTCACCGCGCGAGCGCGTCCGGCCGAGGCCGCGGAGCGTCCGCCGCTATGGCGCCTGATGGTGTCGGCCAGGCCGGAGTACGCGGCTTACCAGGCACGGACCGCCCGTGAGATCCCCGTGGTTCTCCTGGAACGCCTGCGATGACCGGGCGCGGCGCTTTCAGGACGCTCTGGCGGCGGTCGTCTGCCGCTCCGGGACGGGCGAGCAGAGTCAGCGGAAAGTCAGCAGACGTCTTCGGATTGCTTCCGAAGTCCTGCCAGGTTCGAACAAGCACGACGAATGCCTATCGAAGCGGAAGGCCCGGTTCCAGCACATGGAGCCGGGCCTTCCCTCTGTGCCAAGCTCAAGTGAGACAAACAGGGACTAAGTGCCTTAACTGACAT
>NZ_CDRNDK010000535.1:0-3869 GCF_977012225.1 Planomonospora algeriensis
CGCGCGCGGGGCACCGCGCCCGGTACGCGTGCGCACCGGGGACGCCCGCTCCGGCTCCCGTCCACGCGGCGGGCTCCGGCAGGGTGGGCGGACTCTGCTGCCAGACCGCCTGGACCGAGTGCGCGGTCTGCTCGGGCGCGGCCGAGCGGCCGACCAGGTGGTCGAGGAGCTGCTGGGAGGTGGGCCGGCGGGCCGGATCCTTGTCCATCGCGTAGGCCACCAGCTCGCGCAGACCGGGCTCCATGCCCTCCAGCACGGGTTCGGTGTTGAGCACCTGGTAGAGCACCGCGTGCAGGGCCTCGCCGCCGAACGGAGCCCGGCCGTTGGCCGCGAACGCGACCAGGCAGCCCCAGGAGAACACGTCGCAGGCCGGGGAGATCGGCTCGCCGCGCAGCACCTCCGGCGCCATGTAGCGGGGGGTGCCGATGATCTCGCCGGTGCCGGTGACGCCGCTGAGCGTGTCGAGGGCGCGGGCGATGCCGAAGTCGATCACCCGGGGGCCGACCGGGGAGAGCAGCACGTTGGACGGCTTCAGGTCGCGGTGCACGACCCCGGCCCCGTGGATGGCGGTCAGCGCGGTGGCCACGCCGACCGCGAGCGCGTCGAGGCTGGAGCCCCGGAGCGGGCCGCCCGCGCGCACGGACTCCTCCAGGTTCGGCCCGGGCACGAACTCGGTGACCACGTAGAGCTGGTCGCCGTCGAGCGCGGCCTCCAGCACCGCGGCCGTGCAGAACCGCCGCACCCGCTGGGCCGCGTCGGCCTCCCGCCGGAAGCGCATCCGGAACTGCTCGTGCTGGCTGTACTCCGAGTTGATCACCTTGAGCGCGACCTGCTGGCCGTCGGGGGCCTGCCCGAGGTAGACGGTTCCCATGCCGCCCCGGCCCAGCCGGCTGAGCACTCGGTATCGCCCGATCTGCAGGGGGTCGCCCGGACTGAGGTTGTTCACCGTGATACCTAACCGCAAAAACGCCGTCGTATGGGGAGCTCAGCGTACCGAGATCCCCGTGCGGGCATCAGCCCGAGACGGGAGCGACCAGGACCGGGCGGGCGACCAGGTCGACGGTGACCGGGGTGCCGGGGGCGAGCCGTACCGCGTCGTGGCCGGGGACGTCGGCGAGGACCTCCACGCCGCCGGGACCGGAAGGCGACCCGGAACCGGAAGCCGGTCCAGAACCGGAAGGCGACCCCGGACCGGAAGACGGCCCGGGATTGGAAGACGGCCCGGGACCGGAGTCCGGGGCGAGCCGGACGCGGAGCCGGGCGGAGGCGCCGCGGAACGACGAGGCCACCACCAGCGCCGTGCCCCCGGCGTCGGGCGTGACGAGCACCGCCTCGGGACGGACCAGCACGTGCACACCGGGACCGTCCGGGAGCGGGCCCTCCACCGGCAGCCGCCGGCCCAGCACGGTGACCTCCCCGCCGGACAGGCGGCCGGGGATGTGGTTCATCGTGCCGACGAACTCGGCCACGAACGGCGTCGCCGGGCGGTCGTAGACCTCGGCGGGCGGGCCCACCTGCTCCAGCCGCCCGTCGCGGAGCACCGCGACCCGGTCGGCCACCGAGAGCGCCTCCTCCTGGTCGTGGGTGACGAAGACGGTGGTGATCCCCAGGTCGAGCTGGAGCCGCCGGATCTCCTCCCGCAGCGTGACGCGGACCTTCGCGTCCAGCGCGGACAGCGGCTCGTCGAGCAGGAGCACGCGCGGCTCCAGGGCCAGCGCCCGCGCCAGGGCCACCCGCTGCTGCTGGCCGCCGGAGAGCTCGTGCGGATAGCGGTCCCCGTGCGCGGGCAGGCCGACCAGCTCCAGCAGCTCCGCCGCCCGGGCGTGCCGCCGCGCCGCGGGCGCTTGCGCACCCGCAGCCCGAAGGCCACGTTGTCGCGGGCGTTCAGGTTGGGGAAGAGCGAGTAGGACTGGAAGACCATGCCCGCGTCCCGCCGGTTGGCCGGCAGCCGGGTGACGTCCCGGCCGCCGACGAGCACGGACCCCTCGTCGGGGTGCTCGAAACCCGCGACGCAGCGCAGCGCCGTGGTCTTGCCGCAGCCGGACGGGCCGAGCAGCGCCATCAGCTCGCCGGGCTCGACGGACAGGTCCAGCCCGTCCAGGGCGACCGTGCGGCCGAACGTACGGCGCAGCCCCCGGAACTCGACACCGGCGGTCATCGGGAACTCCTTCGCTCGGCGCCGGCACCCGACAGGGCCAGCAGCAGCAGCCAGGTGAGCAGCAGGCTGAGGATCGAGACGGCCACCGAGAGCTGCCCCCGCGACCCGGAGACCGTGACGATCCAGACCGGGAAGGTCTGGTAGCCCAGGAGCGCGGCGACGGTGTACTCGCCGAGCACCAGCGCGAGGGTGAGGAACGCCGCCGAGGAGATGGCCGGCCGCAGGTTGGGGACGATCACCCGGAACACCGTGTGCGGCCACGAGGCGCCCAGGTTGCGGGCCGCCTCCACGAGCGTGCGCACGTCGATCGCGCGCAGCCCCGCGTCCAGCGACCGGTGTACGAAGGGCAGCGCCAGCACCACGTAGGCCAGCACCAGCACGACCGGGAACGACTCGTCCTGGATCGCGATCAGCGTCGCCCAGAACGGGGTGGCGGCCAGGTGGTCGGGCCCCCAGCGCAGCACCGTGCTGATCCCGGTCACGAAGGTGATCGGCGGCACCACCAGCGGGAGCGTGCAGACCACCTCCAGCACCGGCCGCAGCCGGGGCGCGCCGAGCCGTACGGCCAGCGCCGCGGGCAGGACGAGCACCAGCACCACCGCGATCGTCGCCGCGGCCAGGGCCAGGGAGAGCAGCATGCTCGTGCCGAAGCCCTCGGCGGCGAGGATCTCCGGGTAGGCGGCCAGGGAGAAGCCCCGCCGCTCGTTGTAGGCGGTGAACCAGAACGAGGCGCCCATCGGGAGCAGGAAGTAGACCGCCGCGGCCCCCAGCACCGCGCCGCGCCAGAACCGCACGCGCCGGGTACGGCCCGCCGCCCCGCCCGCCGGGGGCGCGTCTCCCGGGACTCCGGGGAGGATCGGGGTCACCGCAGCCATCGGCTGCTCCTCCTCTGCAGGGGCAGGTAGACGGCCATCACCAGGCCCGCCACGACGACCATGTCGAGGCTGAGCGCCAGCGCCACGTTCTCGTGGCCGATCAGCACGTTGCCGGTGAGCGCGTCGGCGATCTGCAGGGTGACCAGCGGGACCGAACTGCCGACCATCGCCCGGGCGGTGGCGTAGGCCGCGAACGCGCCGCCGAACAGCAGCACCACGCCGCCGAGCAGCGAGGGCGCCAGCACCGGGACGCCGATGTACCGCCAGTACTGCCAGGAGGTGGCGCCGGCGCCGCTCGCCGCCTCCCGCCACTGCGGCTTCAGCCCGTCCAGGGCGGGGACCGTCACCAGCACCATCAGCGGCACGGAGAAGTACAGGTAGACCAGGGCCAGGCCCCAGAAGGTGTAGAGGCTCCAGCCGTGCTCCTCCAGGCCGAGGAGCCGGGTGAGCACGCCCGAGTTGCCGAGCGTGGCGATCCAGGCGAACGCCAGCGGCACGCCGCCGAAGTTGGCGAGCACGCCCGAGGCGGCCAGCACCGACTCGCGCAGCGCCCGCGAGGAGGAGGTGACGACGGCCTGGGCCAGGAAGGTGCCGAGGACCGCGCCGAGCAGCGCCACCACGGCCGACAGCCGCACGCTGCCGGCCAGGGTGTCCAGGTAGGCGCCCTGGAGGCTTTCGGCCAGGTTGGCCGTGCCGAACGCCGAACCGCCGGTCGCCGGGTCCGGGACGGTGAACGCGCCGAGCAGCAGCGCGACCGCCGGGATCCCGAAGGCCAGCGCGGTGAAGGCGAGCAGCGGGACGGCGGCCGGCCAGGTCCCGGCGCGGCGGCGGGCCCG